>CAZAMM010000006.1:0-57699 GCA_964486435.1 uncultured Methanosarcinales archaeon
TCATGCAGAACTATAAGTCCTAATAACATATAACCATGTTTACTTACCAATGCCCTCTTTTTTAATTGATCTATATTATCTTTTGTCAGCGTAAGGAAGCTGAGGTACAAAGAAGCAAGTAACAAGTTTCCTAATCTTACCATTGTATTAAAGAGAATTTGCAGTAACAAATGAATTACATTAAGGGGTAAACAGAGGTCAAACAATATATGCGGAATAATTTTGAATCAAAAAGAATAGAAAGTAGAAACCTCTACTCTCTGCTAAATTATTTTTCCCAGATGGCAATGATCTTGTCAATATCTATGTGAGTGTACTTGTTCTCTTTTTTCAGAGTTAGGACTCCATCAGCACAGGCTTCAACAATTCCCTGGAAAGTATCTGGTCCGCCACAATACACATCTACATCTTTTTGTAAATAATGTTCAACAATGAATGACTGCATCTCGTTTCTTCCTCCTACTTTCAGTGAACAGGAATGTAGAAAGGCTCTCTCATTCCTACAACAAGAAGGGTGGTAATATAATAAAAAGGTGGTGAACTGTAGTTTTTTATTGAAACCCTCTTATTATGAGAAACTCAAATTATTTTTGCACATTCGGGCTTGTTGCTTTCTTTTTCAAGATGTCATTTTTTCATTGTAGCATCTTTTATGATCTCTGTGCTGAAGATATGCTATCTCTATGTTCAGAGTAGTAAGTTATTTATTAGTCATTTCTAATGCAATATTTTAAATTAAGTTAAGTTGATTTGGAGTATTTATATACAACACTAGTGTGTGTATCCTTAAATAATATACTGCAACAGATGCTATATTTGTCTCTCTTTCAGTACAGCAATCTTTATATCTAATAAAGTAGTAATACAATTTAAGTTGTGTTACAATCCATCCAGAATACCTCCTTAAACAAAAACATAAAATATCACTATCCACTTTCTTAATTCCCATAAAAACCATTCTTTGCTCGGATGGATTGTAACCAACAATACTCAGGTTCAACATTTTTTTGAATTCAATAAGGACAAAATTAATTATGGGCTTTCTATGGGTACATTATATAGGTGCATTAACAGGTTTGACAACAGTTCTTATTTTCAAAACACTTTATTAATAAAATATGTATTAAAGTACGACGTCTCTTAACCTAAGGCTAATATTTAGTAAAAAGGATTTGTGTTAGTCTTCTTTTTTATTCTTTTTAGCTCAGTTATAAGTGAAAAGGTACAAAAATATTGTAGTGCTATTGAAAGACTGACAAAACAACAATTGAAAGCACAGAGGAACTTTAAAACAAGCTGAATGCTAGTCTTCTAGCTTTCTGGTCTTTCATTGGTAGCTTTCAAAGTTTTAGTTGTTACTACAACTGTTATTAGTAACACTATTATCTTTTTAACGTATTATCTGTAATTACCTTATGCCATATATCCCTTACAGCTCCAGAAAAAAGACTATTGTCATATTCTATAACTGTCTGGCTTTTAAGCATTGATCTAATGGGGACTTCACTTAGAGGGAGTTTACCTATTACATCAATATTCCTGCTTTTACAGAATTCTTCTATGTCTCTTGTTTTTTGTTCATTGATGTTGTATTTGTTGATGCAAACAACTGCTTTAATTTCAAAATGAGCAATAACTTCAAGTAGTCGCTCAAGGTCATGCATCCCTGATACACTTGGTTCTGTAACTACGAATACAAGATCCACACCTGATATGGAAGCAATTAAAGAACATCCGGTTCCTGGAGGTCCATCTATTATGATGAGCTCCATATCATTCTCTATAGCTATTTCATCAGCGATCCTTCTCACCATGGAGACCAGTTTTCCACCTGTCTCTTCTCCAATGCCTAACCTCGCATGTACTAAAGGACCAAATCTTGTTCCAGATTTGAATATTTCTCCAGCTTTATGTTCCTTCATAATGACAGCATCTTCAGGACAGATTAGTGAGCATACTCCACATCCTTCGCATAGTTGTGAATCGATCACCAACTCTTTTGAGATAGCGCCGAACCTGCATCTTTCCACACATATACCACAGGCAGAACATTTGCCTGCGTTAATGGAAGCTACATCCATGCCATAAAAGTCCAGTTTGCTGGTCGATTCAGGAGCTAGGATCAGATGAATGTCCGCAGCATCTACGTCACAATCTGCTATCAGTGCTTTGTTAGCGAGGGAAGCAAAAGCTGCTGTAAGAGTGGTCTTGCCTGTACCGCCCTTGCCACTTATTACAGTGATCTTTTTTGGCATTTCAGCACCTTCCTGCCAGGGTCATGACTTGTCTGAACATATCAAGAAAACTTTCTTTCCATTGTGGCATTTGCAGCACGAAAGGAATACCCCGGGAGTACAGTTCAGCTATTTTTATTTCATTTGGTAGTTTCATAAGCACTGGGATGTTATTTTCAGAGCAATATCTGTCCATTCTGTCATCGCCTATATCACATCTGTTGATCACCACTCCATAGGGAATGTGTAGCTCTTTTAACAGCTCGACAGCAAGTGACAGGTCATGTATTCCAAAAGGAGTGGGCTCCGTGACAAGCACACAGTAATCTGCTCCTGTTACGGCAGAGATTACTGGGCATGCAGTACCTGGTGGAGAATCTATGATCACTGTCTTTGTATCATCAATATGTGTTTTAAGTGCACGGATTATAGGGGAAGCCATAGGCTCGCTGATGTTTAACAGGCCCTGGTACAATTCTGTGCTGCAACTTCTAGAAGCAGAGCGTTCAATGATCCCTATGGACCTGCTTTCCTCATAGATAGCACCCTGTGGGCACACAATAGAACATGCTCCACAGCCGTGGCATAGCTTGGGAAAGAACATGATACTCTTAGGCAGTTTAACAAGCGCATTGAAACGGCAGACATCTACACATTTCATGCACAGATCACATTTCTCCTTAGAAATGGTGGGTACTTGTATCTCCACATCTCTAACTTTTTCCAGTTCATGTTCCAGGAACAGATTGCAGTTCGGCTCTTCTACATCACAGTCAAATAGCTGGACATTTTCAAGAGATAATGCAAGGTTTAGAGCCACTGTAGTTTTGCCAGTGCCTCCTTTTCCGCTCGCTACTGCTATTCTCATGAAGCCTCTCAGATACTTTTTACTCTTTTATCATCCCACAGAAGGAGTGGACTTTAGTGATGGTGACCATGATCATGACTGTGGTGATGGTCATGGCTATGTTGATGGTCGTGGTTTTCATGAGAACTACATGCATTGTCCATGTTTGCTTTTTGCAGTCTTCCTGTTTCCCATGCTTTCAGAGCATCCTGGATCGTACCCTGTGCTCCCACATATACTTCTATTCCATACTGCTCGAACATTGTAACAGCTTTCCTGCCAAGCCCCCCGCAAAGCATAATATTGATCCCATTTTGGGACATCAGTTCAGGAGGCAGTCCCACTCCGCCATTATGCTCACTGGTATTGGGTATTACTGAAACCTCTCTGGTCTCTGTATTGTATATAATGTAGTTCAAAACCTTTCCAAAATGCTGTCCTACCTGGTCTTCCAGGCCAGTTTCACCCATAGATGGTACACATATCTTCATAATTTCACCTTTTAAATATCATTTGTTCCAAGGAATTTTTGCACAGCTTCCGTAGCTTTCATTTCGGGATACTTCACTATCCTTATGCCTGTAGCTTCCATTACTGCTACAGCATTTGGGCCAGGGTTCTCACAGATCAGCACATCTGCTCCGTGGTCTGCAATATATTGTGCAGCTTGTACACCAGCACCCTGGGATGCATCAGAATAAGGATTCTTCACAAATTCATGTTGCATATTGTCCGTATCTAAGAACATAAAATATAAGCATCTTCCAAAATGTGGGTCAGTTCCCGCTTCAGGACCATTGCCCTTTGTAGTAACACATATCTTCATTTTTTCACAGCCTTATCATAGTAAGTCTTTTCAAGTATCTTTGTTGGTGATAATTACTCTAATATGAGATAAAATATAAATATTTAACTCAAAAAGTTAATATCCTACATTTATAACAATTTAGTGCAGTCAAAAAGATTGGTTTGCTGTAAATATAGAATTTAATCTTTTTCATTCCTTTATGATCATCATAGGATTGCCTATGCCTACAACGGTGATCCTGGTTTCCAGAGGTGGATAAGGCCAGTTCTCAGGAGAAATGTTCTTTACTGAAATATTAGTCTCGGTCTCTTCCTTACTTACTCCACACCTGTTCTCATATTCAAGCACTATGTCCAGTCCTATCTGTCTTGCTCTTTCAAAGGCTTCTCTATAATCTACAACATGTTCTCTTCCACCCGGATAGAAAATAAGGAAGTCCTCTGCAGGCTTTTCTATGGATTCTGGAATGATCAGCACTTCAACTTTTTTGACTCCCTTGCCCGCAAGAGCCCCCACGGCATTCCCCACATCTGCATATTCCGGGACGATAATTTCAGCATCCAAAAGTGCAGACATTTCTTCTGAATATGCTTTGACAGGTCCTCCTAATAATACAACAGGCAATTTCAGGCTGAACTTTGCCGGATACAGCCCGCTAAGCAGTTCGTCCACAAGAGGTCTGGACCGTTCAGGCAAAAGAAAAGCCATCTGGCTATGGGCCATGTTCCTGGCTACATGTTCTTTCACATGGGTGCAGAATTCATATTTTTTACTGCCGTTATAACGGGAAAGCAACTCAGCACCTGCGTGAGATGCATCCCGATTCCAGGCAGTGTATTCTCCTCTCACATGCAAAGCGTCCGTGGGTGTGAAACCGATAGCTTGCACCAGTCTTTTCTTTATAAGTGCATCAATTACCTCTCCGGATGGCATGGTATGCATAGCAGTATAGAGTTCGTGTATACTAACAGGGTCGCTTCCTATGTATTGCAACAATTTAGCTTCTTCGTTGTTCAGTCCATTACTGGCATAGTCAGTCCGTACAAAAAACTTAGTGGGCTGATAGTTCTCGCTCAGTGACTTGCGAGGTAGCGGTCTTATATGATTAAGTTTCTGTAACAGACCTGGGTACCTGATGGCTGCAACACATAGAGGGATAACGCGTCTGGGGCCTATCTTCACTTTCCCATCAGTTATCCATACATGACTGTCTCCACCAGTGGCTGAAGTTTCCATCTTCATAGCCCTAACTCTTGTTTTCCAGCCGCCTACTATAGAACCAGAATCACTTATTTCCGGTACTCCTTGGTATATGGCAGATACATCGGTGCTGGTCCCACCTACATCTATTGCAGCACATGTGTCCAGTTTTGCGAGATACGATGCTCCGAGAAGACTTGCAGCAGGGCCGGAAAAAATAGTCTCAATAGGTTTTTCCAGCGCATCTTCCAGATTATACACGGAACCATCACATTTCAGCATCAGCATTCTTGCATTGATCCCTCTTTTCTTTATATCTGCCATCACGGAGCTGACAAAGCGATGTGTAATAGGTATCAACTGAGCATTAAGAACAGCAGTCACTGCTCTTTCATAGGCACCCAGTTCCTGGGAAAGTTCATGACCACATACGACAGGTTTACCAGTGCTCTTCTGGATCAGGTATTTGGCCCGCAGTTCATGTTCGGGATTCCTTGTACCAAAGAAGGCTGAGATAGCATATGCCGAGACTTTGTCTTTTGTCCTGTCACCAAACTCTCTGATGGCTTCAGTATCCAATGGTACTTCTTCCTTACCACTTGGGCCATGGCCACCGGGCACAACTATGAGATCCGGGGTAGGGAATTCCTCTTCAGCAGGATGCTGCCCTATAAGCACAAGTCCTACAGGGGTCCCTGTACCCTCAAGTAAGGAATTAGTGGAAAGAGTGGTAGAGACTGATACGAGGTTCACCTGGCTGAGCAGTTCCTGGTCAAGCGCGTCCAGAACAGCACTTATGCCAATTTGCAGGTCAGGATATGTTGTAAACGCTTTTTTAGAATCTACGATAATACCGTCTGATCCTCTCAAAAGAACTGCATCGGTGTACGTTCCACCGGTATCAATACCAAGACCATAGTGCAAAAATAACCCTCCTTTTCTTATCTTATAGTTATATGTAGAGAGTTTATATTTAATACTTTTCAGATAGTATTATATATTTATTCTCACATGTGTTTAATAATAGTCAACAAGGAAAGATAGTCAAACTGGAGTATGGACATGAAGCTTACGGTCATTTATGACAATGAGGCAAAAGAAGGTTTGAATAGTGGATGGGGTTTTTCCTGCTTAATTGAAACTCTAGGAAATACCATTCTCTTCGATACCGGCTGGGATGGCCATGTTCTTTTGTCGAATATGGAAAAACTTGGTTTTTCTCCTGAAGATATCGACATTTTGGTGTTATCTCATCAGCACTGGGACCACATAGGAGGTGTGCCAACGTTCCTTAATATGAAGTCAGATGTGGATATCTTTATGCCAGCAAGTTTTTCATCCAACCTGAAAAGAGAGATCTCTACAAGGAGAAAGCAGGCAGATACTTCCACTTCTCTTTCGAATATGGATAGTTCCGTGAGTCCCAGATTGCATGATATAAAAACACCTCAGGAAATATGCGAGGGAGTATACACAACAGGCGAACTTGGAAAAGAGATAAAAGAACAATCTTTGATACTGAGATCGGGTAAGGGTCTGTACGTTATCACTGGTTGTGCACATCCCGGGCTTCCTGCAATATTGGATAGAGCTTCTTCTTTTGGTAATGTGGTTGGTATCGTGGGTGGTCTTCATGACAGCCATGAATATGATCTGTTCAAAGGCATGCATTTGATAGGTGCCGGTCATTGTACAGTTCATAAAGAAGAGATCAGGATGAAATATCCAGATGCTTTCGTCGATATTTTTGCAGGATATTCTGTGGAGTTTTGAACAATACACATCAATAATGCTGTGGTCGTAAAAGAGATGAAGACAAGAATAATCTATGGTCCCATTCTTTCAAGAAGGCTTGGGAGGTCCCTGGGTGTCGATGTGATCAAAAAGACAGGTACAAAGAAGAATTGTAATTTTGATTGCGTCTATTGCCAGCTGGGACATGTGGATAATAAGATTAAAGGTCCCGAGGGGGTTGAGGGGGCAGTGACCACCGAAGAAGTTGTAGAAGGGATCAGGTCTTTCCACAGGAATATCGAAAACCTTGATTATGTTACTTTTTCCGGTACATGTGAACCCACACTAAATCTCTCACTTGGATCGATGATCAGAGGAGTAAAGCAAATTATAGATCAGCCAGTTTGTGTGCTAACAAATTCTTCTCTTGTGGACAGGGAGGACGTGCGTTCCAATCTTGCAGAAGCAGATCTTGTAATAGCAACCCTTGTTTCTGGTAATGAAGATACGTTCAGGGCCATGCACAGGCCTGTTGATGGGATAAGGCTTGATAATATCATAAAAGGGTTGCAGGCTATGAAATCTCTAAAAAAACGTCCAAGACTTGGGATCGAAGTAATGCTTGTTGACTCAACAAATGGTTATCCGGTGAACAGTACGGATGAGGAGATCACCAAACTCATTGAGGTCCTTAAGACCATAGATCCTGATGAGATCGAGATATTAACTGTCAGCAGGCCACCTGCAGAAAAGTTCATTGTCCCGGTGGCAGACACAAGGTTAAAGGAAATAGCACGTAGATTTGATGCAGAGTTCGGCAGAGATAGGATAAGACTTGTACTCAAGGGCCTCAGAAGAGATAGGTCAAACATGCAACACGAAAATTTGGAAGAAGAGGTCTATGACCTTGTACTCAGAAGACCTTGCACTTACGAGCAGATATGTGCATCTCTTGGCATCTCAAGTGTGGAACTTGCTCCTATTATGGAAAAACTGGTCTCAGCTAACAATATAATAAGTATTGTATCCAAAAAAGGAACATATTATAAAGCATCTTGACCCCTTTCTAATCGAGTCACTTCTGACTATAGGAAAGTATATATAATTAATATCCATTGTGAAAAAATGCTATGAAAGAGCGAGGACGTCCTAAGTGTCCACGACGTGTGGAGCTTACTCCGGAAGTGATCTATTTTAAACCCAGAGGGGTTCCTTTGCAGGAACTGGAGGTAGTTTGTATTGTGATGGAAGAACTTGAGGCTTTGCGTCTTGTGGACCTTGAAGGTCTCACACAGGAAGAGGCATCCCTTAAAATGGGGATATCGAGGCGAGCTTTTTGGGAAGATTTGCAAAGCGCCCGGCGAAAAGTTACTTTTGCTCTTACCACCGGCAAAGCTATCGAGATCTCAGGTGGGGATTATGTCACTGTCGGAGAGGAAAACAAAGGTTGCAGAAGATCAACATAAGCCAAACGTACATTACGTCTTTTGAAAATTTGAATTATCATTCAGGTGAAAAAATATGGACAAGAAAGTTCAGAAAACACAGGATCTGCTCCAGAAGCCACAGGAATCAAAATTAGTTGCCAATATGAGGGCGATCAAGAACAAGATAATGGTAATGAGTGGAAAAGGAGGAGTTGGAAAAAGCACTGTTGCATCCAATCTTGCTGCCCAGCTTGCCCGGAAGGGATTCAAAGTGGGTCTCCTTGACAGTGACATTCACGGGCCAAGTATACCCAAGATGTTCGGAATAGAGGATAAAAGACCTGAAGTGGACGAGAAAGGCATTGTTCCCGTACCAGTGACAGATAACCTCAAAGTTATGTCCATCGCCTTACTTATCGAGGATAAGGATTCTCCTGTGATATGGAGAGGACCGGCCAAGATGGCGGCTATCAAACAGTTTCTGGAAGATGTTTCATGGGGCAAGCTTGACTATCTTATCGTTGATCTTCCCCCGGGGACAGGCGATGAGCCTCTCAGTATCGCCCAGCTCATTGAAAAGATCGATGGTGCAGTGGTCGTTACAACACCTCAGGACATGGCACTGGTAAGTGTACGCAAGTCAATTACCTTTGCCCATATGCTCAAGGTTCCTGTGATCGGTATAGTGGAGAACATGAGCGTGATCATCTGTCCTCATTGCGATGAGAAAATAGATCTTTTTAGCAAAGGGGGCGTTGAAAAGGCAGCAAAAGACTTTGGTGTGCCGGTGCTTGCAGCATTACCTATGGATCCAAAGCTAGCTGAGATCGAGGATAGCGGGAAAGTGCATACTCTGGATGCCGACTCCACTGAGTGGTCAAAGGAATTTTCAAAGATTGTGGATTCTGTTGTCAGCTTTGAAGGGCAGGGATAAGTCTTGTATACTTTCTGTGCAGGGAAAAGCTCTTGATCCCTTCACAATACTTTTTTATATGTCTGTGCATATTGCTCATGAAAAAAATTTCAGGAAATAGCGCTGGTTTTAATAGCTTTTTACAGAACTGAAATGAAATAACTATATAAATCATCATCACAGATTTTTGATCATGACGCAGATGTCAGGTGGGGGTAATGTTGACAGGCTTGATTTCAAGGACACTGTGGAGCTCATAGACGATGTCCTCTTCAAAAAGAACTGGCTGCTTGCAGAGAACTCGAACACCAGGACCAGTCCGTCGGTTATAGACCTGCATATTGCATCTCAAACCAAGAAACGATATGTTCTGGAAAAGCTTTACTCTGAGGATGTCACAGCAGCTCATCTGGAAGGTCTGATACATATCCATGACCTGCATAGTCCTTTCATGCCATATTGCAACGGCATTGATGGGCGTATCATTCTTATGGACGGCCTTAAATTTCCGGACACACGCAGCCTGCCTGCTAAAAGATTTGACTCTGCATTGTTCCATGTTATGTCATTTATGATGCACTCCCAGCAATTCTTTGCAGGTGCTCAGGCTGTGGACATGCTTAACTGGCTGCTCGCTCCTCATCTTCGTTTTGAGAGCATGGACGAGTCTATGATGTACCAGGCAGTGCAAAGTTTCATGTTCCAGATGAACCAGTCCAACAGGATAGGTGCTCAGAGCGCTTTTACCAATATTGGCCTGAGATTAAAATGTCCCCCTGCATTGAGAGACGAAAAAGTTGTATATGACGGTAAAATACTGGATACAACATATGCAGAATTCGAGAACGAAGCAAGGCAAATATACAGTGCTTTCATGAGAGTTTCAGCAGATGGCGACTCCACAGGTGCCCCTTTCACATTTCCCTTAATTACCACAGCCATTACCAGGGACCATGATTTCAATGATCCTCTGTGGATGCAGACCATGCAGGCGGCTTCAGCTACAGGAGCACCTTATTTCCTTAACCTTGCAGCTCCTTATCTGGAAGAGGATACCGTGCATGCTATGTGCTGCAGATTACTGAGCAAGCATGCAGGTGGCATCTGGACTGCTGGAGGCATGGGTAACGGCTCTAATAAGGTTGTGACCATCAATCTTCCAGGAGTGGCTCTGCGGTCAGCTGATGAAGAAGATTTCATTTTACGACTGGATGACGCTCTTGATATTGCCCGCAAGGCATTGCTGCAAGGGCAGGATATAGTCCGAAGGTCACTTTATGAATGGGGACTTTTACCCTGGCTGCTAAACAAAACTGATGATGGTATGCCATATTTTGATCTCAATAAACGTCATCTTACATTTGGTGTGGTAGGTCTGAACGAATGTCTTTTGAATCTGACAGGAGAAGGTATTTACAAAAAGACCGGAACAGGCCTAAAAATGATCGCTCATATACTTAAGAGGATAGAAGAATTCTCCCATGAGGATGGTGTCGAGTATACTCTTGAGCAGACACCAGCTGAAAGTACTGCACACAGGCTTGCCATGCTCGACAGAAAGAAATTTGGGGAACAGGCTAACGTGCAGGGTATTGAGGGTGCATATTATTATTCTAATTCCACTCACCTGCCTTATCATGCAGATATCTCTCTTGCAGATAGGATCAGCATCGAGTCAGACTTTCATCCATTCTTTACCGGTGGTACTATCTGCCATATATGGATGGGCGAGAGTTGTCCTGATCCAGCTGGTCTAAGTGAATTTGTAAGAAAACTGGCAGAAACAAAACTTGCTTATTTTTGTTTCTCCCCAGATTTTTCTATCTGTGATAAGGGGCATACTTCCCGGGGGGTAAATGAAATGTGTCCCATGTGCTCAGGTCCTGTCACGGACCATATATCCAGGGTAACAGGTTACTATGGTCATGTGAAGCATTGGAACCCCGGTAAAAAAGCGGAATATGCTCAGAGACACAGGTATGGGATGCATTGCTAGAAAAACACTAAATACAGACCCGTATATTAATATTTAATGGACCCCGGAATAGCAAAAGCACTTGAGTGGATAGATATGCAGCAACCAGATTCAGTCAAGGCAATCTCCCGCATAGTTTGGGCTCGTGGGGCATGGAAACTTCCCAGCCGGCATACTGCTCATCTTATCTGGCTGAAAGGCAATACGCCATGTGGAGGGGATGTAAGAGAAACTGCCAGAGTCATCTCTTCTCTTTTTAACATGGGTCTGATCTTCCCGGATTCGGGAAAATGGCTTCTTGCACAAAAGAGGGAAGGTTCCTGGAATGCTAATGTGTACGATACCACATATTCCCTCATAGCTCTGGCCGATATGGATATTCATGATCCGGAGGGTTGTAGATGGTTAGTTGATCACTATGGGTCTGAGTGGGAACATCCAGGGACCACTGCGCTTGTTAGCATGGCTTTGGTAAAACAGGGTGCTACTCAGGGTTGTTATCATGATTTTATTCACGATAAAAAACATTGGTTGCTTGAAAAACGTGGAACAGATGGTGGATGGAAGAATATAGCAACCAGCAATATAGTGATGCAGTCCCTTTTAATGATGGGTTTAAGGGAAGAGCTTGAGGTTTCTATCGACTGGCTCATGAAAGCACAGAACTCAGAAGGTTTCTGGGGAAAAGGAGAAGATAGCATTGTTGCCAGTTCTCTTTCATTGATCACGCTTGCATTATGGCATTTACAGTAGTTTTCTTAAAATAGCCTCTTATGAAAATAATATATATGAGAGGCCAGCCTATAATACACGTTCTTAGCTATATCATCTTGTATCAGTGATAAAATGAATACAGAATTTATCAAATATCATCCCGGCTCTAATACCTACATCATACAGAAAAAAGCATACTTTGAGAATAGTGTTCTTCTCAAAGGTAATCTGATAGTAGGAGCAGGCTGTAACTTCTGGCAGGAACTAAGAGTTGAAGGCACTCTGGAACTTGGGAAGAACTCTCTGGTCAAAGGAAATGTGCAGGCGCATAATGCGATAATTGGTCCGCACTGTGAGGTAAGAGGTAACTTACAGGTGGACAAGGACCTTACATTGATGGATGATGTCAATATCTTAGGTTCTGCAACATGCGGTGGACAGATGTTTGTGCGGCCGGGTTGTTCTATGGGCTTTGTAAAAGCTGAGAAACTGTTGGAGCTGGTGGGCAAGGTCACCATAAAGGATGTAGAGGCCGGAACGAAAGTAATCGTACGCTCCGAATAAAATTGATTTGATAACTCCCTCAGATTAATCAATTCTTTCCTTTCTTTCTTCTGAAAGTAGCTTTAATACAGTGGTCCTCAGCTTGTTTGCTTCAGGGCCTGTTCGTATTCTCGGACGCGGAAGGTCCACATTTATTACTTCTTTAATTTTCCCAGGCCTTGCTGTCATAATTACTATCTTGTCAGCCAGGAATACAGCCTCATCTACACTATGGGTAACGAACAGGATGGTTATGTGCTTCTTATCCCATATATCCAGAAGCTGGTGTTGCAATGCATTCCTTGTCTGGGCATCGAGTGCACCGAAGGGTTCATCCATGAGCAATACTTCCGGCTCATTTGCAAGTGCACGGGCAATGGCAACTCTTTGCCGCATACCTCCGGATAGTTCATAAGGGTAACTATCCCTGAACTGAGTAAGGCCCACCAGTTCAAGGTATTTTTCAGTATCTTCTTTTGCTTTTTTTCTGGGAATTCCTTTCATTTCCGGGCCAAAAATAATATTCTCGGTGACGGTCCTCCAGGGAAAGAGTGAATATTCCTGAAATACCATGCCTCTTTTCGAGTCCGGTATGGATATTTTTACCCCGTCCAATAGTATTTCTCCAGAATCAGGGGTATCAAGTCCGGCAATGATGCGCAGAAGGGTGGTCTTACCGCAACCCGATGGTCCTACAAAACATACGAACTCCTTGTCATTTATGTCAAGATTCACATTATCTAATGCAAGGGTTTCAGGTGCGCCTTCTTTTCTGAACACGCGGGTAATATCCTTTATTTCAACTTTTCCCATTATCTGACAACTCCTGCCTGCCATTTGAGCAGGTGTTCATCGATAACATATCTGAGGATCTTGTCAATTAAAAGTCCCAGAATCCCCAGGACCATCATGTACACGAGCACAAAGTCCATCTGATGAAGATGGTAATGATGCCATATCTTGAAACCCAGCCCATATTTGCTCACACCGAACATCTCCGCAGCCACCAGGCACATCCATCCCACACCTATAGCTATCCTAATACCAGCAGCTATTGACGGCAGAGCAGAAGGAAGAGCAACATATCTTATAAGATCACGGTCCTGCCTGCATCCGAGTACCTTGGCAGCTTCGACATAGACCTTAGGTACATTCTTAAGACCTGTGAATGTGTTAATGATAACCGGGAACACAGATCCTATAAAGATCAGAAAACCAGCAGATACAGGCGTGAGGCCCAGCCATATTATCGCAAAAGGTATCCAGGCAAGCGGAGGTATGGGTCTTAACATCTCAATTATTGGGTCAAGCATTCTGTTCAGTGTTGTGAACCAGCCCATTATCATGCCCACGGGTATTCCTATGATTAGGGCAGCTACCATGCCAATCGAAAAATGCAACAAGCTTTGTAAGAGGTCAACAAATACCACTGGTATTTCTATAGCCAAAGACCCGATTTCTAAAAGTGAAGGCCTTTGAACTATTGTTACTGCAGCAGCAATTACATCAAGGATACTTGGCAGAAAGAATTTATTACGAACTATAAGGTCCGCTATCAGTTGCCACAGCAGAAGGGCAGAGATAATGGAGCTGATCTCCACTGCTCTGCTTTTTACTGCGTGTATTATTTTATTCTTCATGTCTGCCTACAAGACTCCTTGATCATTCATGTAAGTTGCTGTCAATGTACTCAATTTTGTAACGAATCATAAAAAGACATATCAAATATATCTTTTTCTGTAAGTGGCTTCTTTATATATCCCAGTTCATACTGTATATTTGCATAATCCACAGTTGAGTTTACTATCAGGTATGGATCTGCCACCCACGTGCCGTCCCACTCTTTAACAGAGTTCCGGATAATGTTTACATCCATTTGTTGATCATCCGCATATATCTGGGCCGCTTCGTCAGGGTGCTCATTGTTGTACTCTGTAGCATCGACATGCGTTTCAACAATTTTGGCAACAACTTCAGGGTGGTTCCTGATGAGGTCTCCACTTACTACGACCACACAACATGCATGGTTAGGCATGATCTCTCCGGACATAACAACTGTACGGCCATAGCCCTTTTCCTTTACCTCAGTTGGCGAGGGATGTGGCAGGAACACAGCGTCTACCTGACCAGCTGAGATTGCAGTCACAGCATCTGCAGGTGTCATGGGCAGGATTGTCAAATCTTTATCCGGATCTATATTATTTGTCTTCAGCCAGTTTCTAAGCAGTGTATCCTGGATAGTTCCTGGAGGGAATGTAGCTATCTTCTTTCCTTTGAGGTCTTCAGGTGTTTCATAAGGCATACCTGTGCGTACTACGAGATCAGAGCCCTGTACCTGAACAGCAGCTACGATCCTGGCATCAAGCCCCTCACTCAGAGCAGCTATAAATGGTGCGGCTCCCACATACGCCACATCGATATCTCCTGTAAGCATGGCTGTCATTTCTGGTGCTCCACTTGGGAACAGATTATCGCTTGTTTTCACTATGCCCAAAGATGAGAGGCTTTCGTTCCACATGCCTTTGTCCTTTGCTGTCAGATACGCTATCTGATGAGTACTGGGCTGATATCCGAATTTTATTTCTGTCAGTTCCTCTCTTTCTTGAGTTTCAGTGCAACCTGAAATAATTGCAATGGCCATCACAGCAGTGATAATAAAAATGGCCCCTAGGATCCTGTTAACTTGTTTGTTATGCATAATTCCACCTCTTTTTCTTAATAGTGAAGTCGTTCTACTGAGCTATATTTAATGTTTCCTGTGGTGCATAAGTGAATTTTCCTGAAAGTATAAATATTGCCTGTACTTTTTCCTTATGGGGATATTATACTGAAGGTAAGGCCAGATCATGGAATCATCAGATGAGGTGGTGGATGCTATACTGGAATCTTATGAGGAGTTTCAGAGAGCATTAGCCAGAGTAATAAAAGAAGATCTAGGTTTGAATGTAATGGAATTTGCTCATGAGGCAAATACACCTGCAAGCACTTTGTACAAGATAATGTCAGGCAAAAGAGAACCTAACATGAAAACCTTAAGACAGATAGTCAGAACCATAAAAAGACTGCAAAATTCAGAGAAAGGAAATTTTATCGCGGTCATTGCTGCAAGGCCTGTGCTTGATAATATAAGGGAGACAAAGAAAAAGATAGGCGGAAACCTCTGTACTATCAGGGAATATTCAGCAACTTCCATAGAGGAAGCTATCATTGCAGCCGTTAAAGCAGAACGTGAAGGGGCACGTGGGCTAGTATGTGCACCAATAGTAAGTTCTACAGTAGAAAAAATATTACGGATTCCGGTGGCTACTATCATGCCAAAGAACAGCCTGGTAGAGGCGATAGAAAGAGTGTCAAAAAAAATAAGTTAATTGAATTTATCGGATAGAACCGATAAATTCATTTATTTTCGCTTTTGCCATTTCCACTGTCCAGCCACCAGCTGTGAAGAGGTATCCAATCCCTGCGGCGGCCAGCAGGATTATGCCCCCAAGGATGTACCATATTGTACCCGATTTCTCCAGTACTTCATAGGTACTGTTCAGTTCACGCACTGAAGCAATGTACGTACCTGGTTCCTCTTTCGCATGGGCAAATTTCAGAGTAGTGGAATTTCCATTGTTAAGTGCCACTTCTTGGGAGTCTACCACGGTGCCATTGATCTTCAGTTCAACAGTATAGTTCCCAGGTGCTGTACCAGTGTTCGATACATCTACAGAGAAAGTCGCTTCATCTCCCGCTCTCACTTCAAGGGGTGATATCTGCAGGTTCGTAAAGGTGAACCTGGCAGCAAGCTCCTTCACCTCAAAGTTAAGTTCTGCATCCAATAATCCGGGTTTTGAAACAGTCAGTTTGTGCATGCCTACTTCTGTAACCGTATAGCTAATGTTCCCACCACTTGAAGTATTTCCTATAGGTTTCCCATCAAAAGCAACTTCTGCTCCTTCAATGGCCTCTCCGCCGATCGCCCTGAGTATGCGGAATTCAACGGTAGTTCCTTCAAAAACTTCTTCTGGTATGACATCGATGGTCATCTTTCTTGATTCATCCTGGGCAGATATTACCTCAAGCTTCGAGGTTGCAGAAGCATATCCCTCCTTTTTTGCAGTGATGGTGAAGTTACCAGTCTGATCCGGTGTGTACCTGAGTGTTCCTTCATCAGAGGTAGAACCAATATTCTCGCTATCTATTTCTATCGTGGCATTGCTTACAGCCATACCTCTGGAAGTGACAGTTATATTCATTGGGATGCCCTGGGTCACTACTTCACTATTATCTATAATTAGCGCCTCAGATGCAGACGTTTCTATCTCCACGAAGGGATAGAACCTTAAAGTACTGTCATCAGCTACCTTGAACTTAATGTTATTCATTACAGAGACTTCTTTGTCCCTTGAAAGTGATATTGAATCTTCGTTCCTCATGGTAATGCCGTTTTCCGAGATACCGGTAACTTCCATCTCACCAAAGGTTTCACCACTTTCTACTGATACGTATTCATCTGATATCTGGAACATGCCATCTACAAAAACAGCACTGCTTTCTGTTCCCTGGAATACATCCTGGAAGTGGACAGCTATGACAGGTACGTCTTCAACGTCCCCCACATCCATTTTATATACATAGGTTCTGTCTGAGGCAATAATGTCATCATCTATCTGCTCCCCATCCTTTGTAAGGCGTATGTACACTGTGTCGCCGTTCACGTCAACCTCTACAATGTTCAGTGCATAACCCTCTTCCAGTACTAAGGACGAACCTGAGACTAATGATGTTTTCTCACTTTTGTCCAGAAGCACTTTAGATAACTGACCCTGGGAAACAAGGCTAACCTCATTTGTAAAATCATTTTTCGGATAACCTGCAAAGTATTTATCGGCCATGAATCCGATGACCTCAAAATCTCCCCAGTCATCGTACTCGAAATTCACATTCTCCGGAGTTGAAGTATATACAAGGTCCCCGTCATCAATGGTCCTGCCGGACAATTCCGAGATCTCGAGTTTTTCGGTCCCTATTCCCTCATCAATATTATAATAAAATCCCTCGAAGTTCAGAGGCGTCCATTCAAAGGTCTCCCCTTCTGATACAGTACCTCTTAGTTCGTAGGTCCCAGCTTCTGACATGTCTACAAAAGGAGCAAATCTCAGAGTAGAGTCATCAGCAACGATGAATTTCAGTTTACCCATTATATTGGAGATCTTGCCCTTATTAAGGGAAATAGAATCATCATTCTCCATGGTTATTTTCTCGTCGCTCACGGTCCTAACTTCCATAACCCCATAACTGTCACCGGAATCAACGCTTATATACTCGTCCGATATCTGGAAAATGGCATCAATGAACACTGCACTGGCCTCAGTACCTAGGAACACATTGCCGAAATGCACCGCTATAATTGGCACATCGTTACTGTCTCCCAGCTCAGCTTCATAGACATACGTACCATTGTCTCTTACTATGGTTTCATCAACTTGTGAACCATCCTTGGAAAGGGTTACATACACGTTGTTACCGTTCACATCTACTTCTACTATGTTCAGTGCATAACCTTGTTCCAAGGTAAGGCTTGAGCCTGCATATAGAGATTTTTTATCACTTTCATCTAAGAGCACTTTTGCGAGTATGCCGTCTGACATGACACTTGTCTCGTCAGCAAACTGAGTAGAATCCAGATATCCTGCGAAATATTTCTCGGCCATAAAGCCTATGACCTGATATTTTCCCCAATTGCTATACTCAAAATCAGTAATTATAGGTGTGGTTTCATATTCCAGATCCCCTCTTGCAATAGACCTGTCAGACCTGCTGTCAAGATGCACTGTCATGGATTCTGATCCTTCTCCAGTATCAAGGTCATAGTAGAAGCCTGAGTAACTCAGGGCAGTCCATGTATAATCAAGAGACTGATTGGCATCAGCATCCCATATGCGGTCACCACTCATATATGTCTTTGAAGCTACTGTCCATGTCCATCTTTTCTGAGTATCCCCATTCTCATTTGATGCGATCACAGTTACATTATATGATCCTATTGACTTGTCCGAAATATTGAAGACTGCAGATGATACAGAATCATTTTCTTGTTCAAGATCACCATTGATATACCATTTTATATCTGCATCCTGGTTAGTTTCAACCGTGAATCTCTGATAAGCGTCTACCTCACTTGTAGGATCATCTTCAGGAGTGAAATCTGTGATCTCAGGAGACTCACCTTGAGCATTTGAAACTGTCCAGCCCCATATTTGTTGAGCAGAGCCATTTGCGTTTGATGCAGCGACCGTTACATTATATGTTCCGGGAACATCCGTGCTGTTAGAATATGAATCTGAAGTTCCAGTTGTTGTGTCTACCTGAGTTCCATTGATTAGCCATCTTATCTCAGCTTCCTGGTTGAGTGTAATACTAAATTCCATTGGATTTCCCGCGATTGATTCAGGAGTTGTATCAGCGGGTATGGACTCTGCTATAGATAATGTTTCATTTGTTGCGTTTGTTACCATCCAATCCCAGATTCTCTGGTCAGTACCATTAACATTCGATGCAACGGCTGTTACATTATATGTTCCGGCAACAACGGTGCTGTTAGAATATGAATCCGAAGTTCCGGTTGTTGTATCCACCTGGGTTCCATTAATAAGCCATCTTATCGTAGCTTCCTGATTGAGTGTAATACCAAATTCTATTGGAGTTCCTGTTGTGGATTCTGGAGTAGCATCAGTAGGTGTGAACTCTATAATGGACAATGTTTCATTTGTTGCGTTTGTTACCGTCCACAGCCAGTTGCTCTGATTAATACCGTTCACATTCGACGAAACAACTGTTATATTATATGTTCCGGGAACAGCCGTGCTGTTAGTGTATGAAGCAGAAGTTCCGGTTGTTGTGTCTACCTGAGTTCCATTAATAAGCCATGTTATCTCTGCTTCCTGGTTGAGCGTAATTCCAAATTCCATTGGATTCCCTGTTGTAGATTCTGGAGTTGTGTCATCAGGTCTGAACTCTGTTATCGTCAAAGGTACATTATTTACGGTCCAGGTCCATGTATATTGGTCAGTTCCATTGGGATTCTGTGCTATGGCCTTAACTTCATATTCACCTGCAGGTGCAGTGTTATTAGAATAAGAGGAAGTTGTAGTATTTTCATCGGTTGTTAATTCAACATCATTTACACTCCAAATAATATTAGATGTTTCATTTACGGATATTCTGAACACTTGTTCTTCGTCAACATTCGAAGTCGGGTCGCTATCTGGAGAGTGATCAGAAATACCTGGGGCAGCAATTGCCCCTCCTGCCAGTAGTATCAATACTAAAAATATTGTAAAACCTAAACGGGTTTTCATAATATAACCTACCATATTTTCACTTTACTTGATTTATTGAAACTTTATGTATTATCTGCTATCTTTAACTGTTCATAGCCTTTTCGTTCTACTTGCAACACAGTGCCATCCGACTTCTGTATGGAGATCGATCTTTCTTGAGGTACGACCTCTCCGATCATACTGATGTTTCCCAGCTTCAGCACTTCTTCAATACCTTCTGGTCTCACAGTGAAGATCAGTTCAAAATCACCGCCTGTATAAAGGGCCATAGAATTTAGAGCTTCCTTGTCGAAAGATGTCGATCCTTCTAACTCCGGCTGCAGGGGCAGCATCTTTTCATGAAGCCTGAATCCCACCTCAGAGACTTTTGAAAGATCATAAAGAGACATTGCAATACCATCACTTGTATCCATCATGCTTGTCACATGGCCCATGGATGCAAGTTTCATTGCTTCATTTATTCGGGGAGTGGGTTCGAACAAAGCCTTAAAGACAGTATCAGGTGCGTTAATATTGTTTTCCAAAGCATAGAGAGCAGCACCTGCAGCACCTGCATATCCTGTGACACATACCTTGTCACCCACATGAGCTCCTTTTCTTGTAAGCAGTTGCTCCTTTGGCACGGTTCCAAGGGCAGTACCGCAAATAGTAAGTTCATCATGGGTGTCAATATCTCCGCCAATGACCGCGGTGCCATATTCTCTGGCACAGTCTCTCATACCTCTGGCAATCTCTTCTATAAAAAAGACATCTGTATCAAGTGGAAGGCCTA
Source organism: uncultured Methanosarcinales archaeon (assembly GCA_964486435.1). Taxonomy (GTDB): domain Archaea; phylum Halobacteriota; class Methanosarcinia; order Methanosarcinales; family Methanosarcinaceae; genus Methanomethylovorans. The sequence continues at coordinate 20,496 of CAZAMM010000006.1, forward strand.
TAGCTGCCAGCACCCCCATAGGCCTGGCGCCCATAGCTGCAACATCGCTCAGATTAACTGCTGCAGACATCCATCCTATTTGCCAGGGACTCATCTGCCAGGGAAAATCTGTCAGACGATGCAGCATATCAGTAGTAACTACAAGGTATGAACTCTCACCTATATCGATAACAGCACAGTCATCTGGGCCGGCACCTAAAATTATGCCATCCGGCAATTCACGGAATATATTAGATATCAGGGATATCAGGGGTCTTTCCCCGATTTTTGAAACAGGTGTGTATTTCATGAGGCACCATTTAATCTGTAAAAAGTCTATACATAGATCAGACAATTTTTATATTATCGTATGTGTCATAGACCTTCATTCAATATAAGGCTTCTACGCATTCTATATATTGTCCTTTCCATCTGATGACCTATAAATACTCAGTTATTGTTTCCTGTGCCGTATCACCAACACGATGGCTACAAGAGTTGAAAGCACTATTGCAATTGGGAGAAGATATCCAACCAGAATTACCATGGCTCTGACAGTTGACACAAAGCCTTGTACTGAACTGGAAAGAGCATCCCTCATGCCCCAGGAATGTGTTATGGGTGTTGGTTCTGTTACTCTTATATTGATTGTGGCAAAATCTATCCTGTTGTTCAGATACTGCAATCTTCCGGTAAGACTATCTATTTCTCCGCGTACTCTCTCCAGTTCTTTTTCCACACTGAGCACTTCTTCGACTGTAGTGGATATATTGAGGATCTCTGTCAGACGTTTTTCCTGCTTCTGGAGGTTATTGAGCCTGGCTTCCAGATCAATATATTCCTCTGTAACATCAGTACCTGTTGTACTTTTAGAGTTCACATCACCCAGATTTTCAACCTCTCTCATAAAAGCAGTATAATTTTCAGAAGGTATCCGTACGGTGACATAGCCTTCCTGAAGTGAAGTATCACTATAATATGAATCATGAACAGATGAACCTGAAACATAACCACCTGCATCAGTTGCCATCACTGTGATCTCATCCACAGTCCTGGAAGCATTGTCCACTTCCATAAATATGTCCACGCTTGTGATGATCTTTCTTTCAGGAAGGTAAACTTCAGAAGTACCATCTTCTGCTAGCACTTCATCACTCGTATATTCGTATGACGCACTGTTCTTGGAAGCAGGATACACGATGACCTGAGGTGATGGAGATGACGATTCTGTACTCATTTGAGATATACAGCCTGCAACACTTGCTCCTATGAGGATCAATAATACGACCAGCAGCTGATAGGTTCTTTTCATTTTATTGACTCCAACTGTAATATTGTATGGAGTCTGACGCATAAAAAAATTATGTAAGCTTCAAACAAATCCGAAGTTAATTTCTTCATTGCCTGATTCTTTTGTCCTTATCCATACATTATGTAAGAATGGATATGCAGCTTTAGCCATCTCAAGTAATTCTTCTCTTGTAAAAGGCTTTTTATCTCTTAGCTCCTCGAACATTGCATTTTCAGGAAGTCCCTGTTGTATCACATATGGTATGTCTTTGCCCTTAACATAAGGGGATAAAAACTGACCTATAGCAGCAATATCTTCTTTGCTGCCCACAAGGCCGGGTATAACAGTGGTCCTCAATTCCAGCTGTACATCACTTCCGGAAATGATGTCCAGGCTCTTTGTAATATTTTCTATGATCTCCTTAGGTTCCAGGGTAAGGTTATATTCATCGCAGCCAGTGATCTTACCGTAAGCTACAGGATCGTTCATAGGCGCTTTGATGTCCAGAAAAAAATTATCCATTAATGATTCCTGCAGGAGTTCTTCAATAGCCTGTGGATAAAAACCATTGGTGTGGATGCCGACCAGCAACCCCTTTTTTTTAGCGAAACTTGACAGTTCCTTCACAACATTTTTTTGTATAAGAGGTTCCCCGCCGGAAATTACAAGACTGCTTATAAATGGAATCGAACTTTCGATCTTATCCTGCAGAACCTTCATTTCTACAAGGTCGGAGCCTGTAAGGATCTCATAGTTCTGGCAGTAGGGGCAGCGAAAAGGGCAGCCTCTCAAAAAGAGGACTACTGCCGCTTTCCCATGCCAGTCTACCGTTGAAATGGGTATATATGAGCCGTAATTAGCTTTCATCACACCACTATCATGCAATGCCGGTGATTTTATACCTCTTCCTGTCTGCCAGTTCCTGCTTCTTTGCAGCATTCCAGCCGCTGACAGATTGAATATATCCTGTGACCCTGGACATTTGCTCCACATTGGAAGAGCCACAGTTCTCACAGACATCCTTAAGTCCGGACATCATGTGGAAATCATTCAGGCAGACTGTCATATCCTTGGTGAAAGTAAAGTATCCTACCTGTGTGTTCTTCGCAATGTTCATGGCAAATTCCTTAAGGCCCTGTGGATCCGGCGAACCTTCTCCCAGCCAGATATGACAGATATTGCCTCCATCCACTATGGGGAAGAATACATGTTCTATCTTTATCCTGTCAGCAAGAGATATATCAGCTCCCGGTGGTACGTGAGTACCATTGGTGTAATAGATAGGAAGATCATGTGTATCCTTTATCTTTGCCAGGGCATTTTCCAGATCACCCTGCACGACCTGCTTTGCACTATCTGCATATTCCTCATGCAACAGGTCGGATACAGCGAACCTCTGACCTGTGGTCTCTGCAGGGGTCCTTGCAAGTGCTATCTCGATCCCATGCTTCTGGCCCAGCTCACGTGCATACATTTCAAGTTCCGTCATTACTCTTATGGCGAACTTGAAGGCAGTCTTTGATTCATGTATCTGGTTGCCTGTGTGATACTGTACCATCTCGTTTATTCCCACGACACCTATGGTATATACCAGTGAGTCTATATCCACTGCTATTGAGCCCTTCTTACCGGTAATAGGGTCCTTTGGCCTCTGGGTAGCAAAAGGCATCCTCTCATTCTCTATAATGTTTTCCATCCACTGTCTTTTGGTTGCAAAGATCTTAATGGCCTGGTCCATGAGACTTTTAAGGTCTGTAAACAGGACCTTATCATCACCATTTGCTCTGTATGCTGCTCTTGGACAGTTGAGTGTCACTACCTGCCATGAACCCATTGAGAAGTGCATACCGTCCTTGAAGTGCAGTTTGTCATCAAAACAGTCGTCTGCATCTGCGTTTGCAGAGAACTGGTACGCACAGCACTGATAACAGGAGATGCCTTCTCCTGCTCCTCTATACTCAGGCAACTGGTTATCAAAGTAAGGGGTACCGAACTTTGACGCCAGCTCGAATGCCAGGGTGTACAGGCCATCATAGGTGGGAAGCTCCGGATGGGCACGGTTGAACAACTCATCCTCCTGCATGAAATCTGGTTCAATAGAGATCTCTGGCTTTGGGAAGTTAAACGGCTTGCCCCAATTATCGCCCTGAAGCATCACGTTCATGAGGGCTGCGAAACCCAGCCTTACCTCACGTTCGAACTCACCATATGTGCGCTTTACCGTGCCGCTGGTGCCATCGTGGACCTTGCCCTTGTATACTACGGGGATATCTTTCCAGAGCTTTGGAACACCTGGAGACAGCTGCACTGAGGAGAATACAACCTGTCCTCCCCGGGCTACCATCATCTGTGTCATCTCATACACGAACATCTGCATGAGTTGTTCGATATCCTTGTAGCTCTTACCTTCGAAATAAGGTGCAAGGAATGTAAGGAAATTGTAGAATCCCTGTCCTCCTGCAAAATTAGTCTGGGCGCTCCCCAATGCTTTTACTGCATGCAGGATGGCGACCTCTGCCTTCATTGCAGGGCCCGCAACACTGGCCTTGGCACCAGATCCATCAGGCATAAGGCCGTAGTAGAAGAAATATCTCAGATCCCAGTCCTGACAAAAGGCCCTTGTGCCCATGTATTCCAGGTCATGGATATGCAGATCACCGTTAAGGTGCAGATCTGCCAGTCTGGGTGGCAATAGCAGCAAATACTGCTCTTTGGATATCTTATCTGCCTTCTTCTTGTGTGATGTTTCTGCATTCTCCTGCAGATTTGCATTATCCTTTGCCTCAAAGCCTGCTCCTAGATCTATTTCGCAGGCATCATAAACAGGAGTGCCCACTCTTGTGGAAACGTTTCTCCACTCTACATGTCCTCGTTCCAGCAGTATTATATTCACCATTTCTCTGATCAGTGGGCCTGAAAGGAACTTGAGGTCCAGATGCCTTATGCGTCTTTCTGTATCTTTTGCAATTTCCTGGGCTTCTTCTCTGGTTATGCCAGGTTTATTGTAGAACCTTGAGGCAAGTCCTGTTTCTTTTATCAACTGGTTAACCACTATATTACGATCCCAGTCCACCATGTGCCCATCAGTGGTGCGCACTTTTGGCATAACGGATATGGAATGGCCATCAAGGGTCTTTTGTACGGCCTGCTTTTGGGGGTGTGTCATGTCCTCCTGGACAGTACCTATGGACTTAAGCCTTTTGTCACTCCCTTCAGGTACTTTTTCTTTCTTATCCTGTGTATCTATGATGCATGTATCCATTATCCGATCTCCTTCTCATCAAAGTAAATTATCAAACACTTCTCTTTTTACTTCCATCCCATTGAACAGTTCATCATGGGTAAGAAACTCTTCATCTATCTGCATTACAGGAGCTGTAAGGGTGAAAACTCCATTTACCCTCAGTTCTGTGAGAGCTTCCGGTGTGGACATATCAGTGGTCTTGAAGGCCACACCGCTCTCTTTAAGGGCCTTTTTGAGCAGTTCACATTTTGGACAGGTTTGTGTTGTATATATAGTGACTTCAGCCATTTTCTCGCGTCCGTTCTTCTTCATTCAATAATTTATAATTTTTTTTATATAATGTATAGTTATGAGCAGGCATTACCTGTACCTATCTAAAAACCACAAGCAAAACCCCTTTCTTAATAACTGACATCTCTCGTTTGAAGCTAAATTATAGAAATTACCTCTAGCTTAATAATGGTTTTTCATAGCACATCTTTATACACAAAAACACACTTTGATAACAAATCTGGTCACATACAGAGGTCTTCTTACAAGTTTAGTTATCTCATCTAATACCAGATACTTTATCAGACTTGATCATATATCTAATGTACAAAAAAGTGATATAAATTATCCTCCTATAGCAAGTAATCTCAAGAGGTGTTTACATAGATTCACATTTAATATCTGGCTGCAAATCACTTGATGATCTTCTTGAAGGAGGGTTAGAAGCCGGAGTTGTTACTCAGATTTTTGGAGAAGCAGGTAGCGGAAAAACAAATCTGTCTCTTCAGTTTGCCGTAAGGTGTGTTGAGCAAGGCAAAAAGGTCATTATCATTGATACCGAAGGTATTTCTCCCAGCAGGTTCAGGCAGATTGCAGGAGACAGGGCCAAGGAAATAGCTCAGCAGATAATAATCTATGAGCCCCATAGCTTTGAAGAACAGCATGCAGCAGTAAGGGAGCTTGAAAAGGTCATAAAGGAGAACATTGGTCTTATTATTGTTGACTCTGCTACAGCTTTCTACAGATTTGAACTGGAGCAGGATGATTCTGCTATCCGGGCAAGACGTGAACTTGGCAGCCAGATAGGTTTCCTGCACAGTCTCGCAAGAAAATATGGATTGGTGGTGGTTATCACCAATCAGGTATACACGGATATTCCCTCAGGAACACTGAGACCTGTTGGGGGAAATATCATCGAGCACATATCCAAGACCATTATCCAGTTAGAACGCCTTGGAGATGGAAAAAGGCGGGCAGTTCTCAGGAAACACCGTTCCCTGCCCGAGGGTATAAGCTGTGAGTTCACGATAACTTCTGAAGGGGTTGAGTGACACTCATACCCTGGAAATAGTTATATAGCCGGTATGGCCCACTCCGCCTGTCGAGGGCCTTGTCCCCCTTTCTGATATGGATAAAGGTCTTTCTATGCATTCTATGGTAGTGACATCCCATGGTCCGGAAGCATCCAGAGATTTGCGTATTGCTATTGTTTGTTCTATGAACGGGGAATATGTCACTACAAATCCCCCTGGTACAAGCACTCTTCGCACTTTTGGGATGACCTCGGGAGAATTAATGGTGTCAAGGGTAACCACATCGAACTTTTCTTCTATTTTTTTGATCTCTTCGACAATGTTACCACAACGTACTTCCACGTTATCCAGACCAGCTTTTGAAATATTGTTACGTGCAAGCTGTGCAAAATTTTCTTTTATCTCATAAGTGACTACCTTTTTTGCTATGGAACCAAGGTACATGGACAAAATGCCAGAACCCGTACCTGCGTCTAAAACCACATCATTTTTACAAAGTCCGGTGTATGCTATGGCCATACCTATGTCCTTGGGCATCATGGGGGCGCCAGAACGCTGCGCATGCCTGAACATATCAGGCATACGCGGTTTCTGCACAATGAACTCCTGGCCTTTATGAGAACAAATCTTATCTCCGGAAGATAGCCTAGTAAGTTCTTCCAGTTCGATAACACCAAAATCACTGTGAAAAGCATCCTCAGAAACACATACAATGAATTCCCTTGGCTTTTCTTTAAAGAACGTTCTTAATAATACCATTTCTCCATATTCCATAATATCTCCTAGGTCTGTTTCGGGGGTGTATATCTTACAAGAGGCATGGTCACTATGTCCTTGGGAATAGAGTGTTTATTTATCTGAACATAATTCTCTATCTGCCTGAGTTCATGAGCGTAAGACCCAGCAAGTTTGCATGCATATTCCACGCCTTCATGTGTGAGCACGTACTCATACCTTTGCCTGTATCTCCCCTTCTTTTCATAGTATCGCAGATCCTCATCAACAATGCCCATAGCAACAAGCACCTGTATGTCCTCGAACAACTGGTCGCTGTATGGGAATCCATATCTTTCATGGAAGTTGTACTCGAAGAGGTTCTTCAGGGAAGCATGAGTGCTGAACTGAAGAATGGTGCGATACAGCCAGGTTACATGCCTGAGGCGTGGCACTGAGATGAAACCGGTTTCCTCCTTCTTAAAGATATTGTATATTGCATAGAAAAGAAGGATTATGCCTTCTATGGGCAGATACTGTTCCGCACGAATAAATCCCAGAAGCCTGGAAGACAATACATCCACAATTTCATGCATTCTTCTGGCAGTTACTGATTCGTCCATATCCGCAACAGCATCGGTATGTGCAAAAGTTGTAAGGGATAGCTGCCTTGAGATGGACCGGACAAGTCCATTGGCAAGGGCCGATTCATCGTAGAAGAAACTTTCTTCTTTTCCAACCAGTACCCTAATACTCTTAGGAACACCGGATGCGACATCCAGATCAACAAGTACATTTCCCAGTTCCCGGGAAAGGCGTGATTCGAATTTAATTTTAGCTACACCGTGGCGTGCAATGGTGGCAAGTGCCATCCTTGTGGATGGTTTGAGTATTTTCTGGCTAAGCCTTGCAACAGGTAGATATAATCTACCATTGTGGAGTTCTTCCAGCATTCTGAGTGATCTTTCAGATGCATTGGACCTGATGAAACCAAGCAGGTCATTATCATTATACTCGGTGAAAAAGAAAACGATCTCGTTCTTTACAGTTTCTTTCCCAAACACATTTTTAAAACGTTCAAGCGCATCCTCAAGTGTGCAGAGCAGCATTGCTCTTGCAGCCTGTGTCTTAGGGTTATGGATGATCGCAGTATAATGATGAGCACGCGATATCAGCAGGGATTCGGCAGCTGTAAGTGCCATCTCATTTCCATAGTCTGATCCATCGCAACTCCCCAGTAGCACATTACCATTCTTGATGATTAGGCTGTCAATTATCTGATCAACATCTATGAGTCCGAAGGATACACCTGTATAATAGGAATCTCTCAGAAGGAAATCTATTCTGTCGGCATCCACATCACCTGCTATTATCTGGGCCAGGTACGGCTTTGAGATGCTATTTATGTCACCTGTAGCTATCTTTGCTATCTCATCAAAGAAACAGACAGGGTCTGTGCCAAATTCGGATTCTGTGTATCTTGCAATTAAATTATCCTCTGACATCATCCTGATGATTTCTTTTGAGAAAGCTTCGTGTTTTATAAACTTCCTGTCTTTGATAACTGGCTGTAAATGGGGATTACGTGTGAGCACACTCTCTACTGCATGAGAGAATGCTGAGTGTCCTATGTCATGTAAGAGTCCTGAGATCCTTATTTTGCGTATTTCCTCTTCTTCGAGTGACAGAGACTGGCCTATGACCGATGCCATGTGCATGGTGCCTATACTGTGCTCGAAACGGGTGTGGGTGGCTCCAGGATAGACATGGTGAACTAATCCAAGTTGCTGGATATTCTTGAGCCTTTGCATGTGCTTGGTGTTCAGGAGTATCTGTTCAAACTCGTCAAGGACGATGGTCTTGTGCACCGGGTCATGTATTATAAGAGGTTTCTTCATTTGATTAGTATTAGGAGAAGTCGATATATAAATGAAAGGAAAAGTTAGCTCTAAAAAAACACCATGGTCAAAATCATCAGGCTGATAGGTATTTCTTACAGTACACCTGAGTATAATTTTCTTTTTGATTCGAGCTTAATTTTAGTCTGAACCAAACTCTCATTTGAGTGGGAGTACGATCTTCGTCAAAAGCTCGCTTTCAGATACCTCATCAGGTGCGTTGTAATAATATTCATATGCAACTCCTGTAGGTATGTATCCTTGCTCTTCTATCCATTTAGCCATGGCAGCGTAAGCCTCTGCACTTTCCTCATAAGGACCTTTGTGCAGGTACGCAACCTTTTTCGATGCAGGGATTTCACTGGCTTTGATATGGCCTTTTCCCTCAACATGTTTTGAAACCGGGAATCCCATTTCAACATCCAGTTCTTCCATATCCAGATTATAGTAAGCAACAAAAGGCATGCCAACGGGTTCTTCATCTATCTCTTCCATGTATCTCATTATTTCATGATATGCATGCCCTATCCTGTTAGGAAGTTCTGCTACCGATGTTCTTGAGCGAATTATGATTGTGCGCTGTGCAGGTTCATCTGTTAGCTCGAATTTGTATTCGATAGAAATTCCTCCATCTTTTTAATTAACTTATAAAACGTAGGGATCAACTATTATATAACCTAATTCTTTAGTCTCTTTGGAAAAGGATATCCAGCTGCAGCTAACAGACTCTTGCCTGTTAATCTGCAGACCTTCACATTTTTATTCTCCTTTTACTTCTAAAAGAGCAGATAGTATGAGAACCATAGACTGGAATGATGAATCAAATTCAATAGTAATGATCGATCAGACACTGCTGCCGGCAGAATACAAAGTGATTGAATGTACTACCCTCGCATCCCTGTGTGAAGCAATCATGTCCCTGAGGGTGCGCGGAGCTCCGGCTCTCGGTGCAGCAGGCGGATATGGCATGGCTCTTGCAGCCAGGCTAAGCAGCGCCAGGGACATGGATTCATTGCTGAAGGACATGCAAATCGCGGCAAAGACCATAAAGGCCACAAGGCCTACTGCTGTTAACCTCGCGTGGGGTGTTGACAGGGTATTGCATGCCATCAACGATGCGTATGATATGAAAGGTATAAGAAGCGTGGCACTCTCGGAGGCAAAATGGATGGCAGACGAGGATGTAGCTAAGAACAGAAAAATAGGGGAACATGGCGCCAGATTGCTGGAAGATGGTGACATAGTGCTCACTCATTGCAATGCAGGCAGAATGGCCTGCGTGGATTGGGGCACAGCTCTTGGGATCATACGTTCGGCTGTTGAAGATGGCAAGCAAATAAAGGTCGTAGCCTGTGAGACCAGACCACTTAATCAGGGAAGCAGGATCACTGCATGGGAACTTATGCAGGACAATATTCCTGTCACTCTTATAGCAGATTCTATGTCAGGGCACCTGATGAGAAAAGGTGTCATTAATAAGGTCATAGTGGGAGCTGACAGGATAACAGGAGATGTGGTTTTCAACAAGATAGGTACATATACACATTCTGTGCTTGCAAAGGAGCACGAAATACCTTTCTATGTGGCTGCACCTCTGTCTACCTTTGACCTTGAAGGATGGGAAGACACGGTAAATATAGAACTGAGGGATGAGAACGAATTGCGTTTCTGCAATGGAAAAGCGATAGCTCCAAAAGATGTCAAGGTATATAATCCAGCATTTGATGCCACACCTATGGAGAATATAACCGCGCTGATAACAGAAAAGGGGGTATATTATCCACCATTTTTGCTGGAAGAATTATTCATTTAATGGATGAATAGCAGAAGGTTTTAAATGGTTGAATACAATTGACAGCATAAAGCACTAATATAATTATGTCTTATTTATCATCAGGAGAAAACATGTCAAAGAAAAGTTCAAGTGGTAGCGGGTTGATGTCCTCAGCCGGCCTGATGCGTTATTATGAAGCTGACAAAAAAGCAATTCACATCGATCCTAAATCCGTATTGGTATTTGGTGCAGTTATAGGCTTTGCAATTCTAATGCTCAATGCTATGTATGGCCTCTGGCCATAATTCTTATTTTGTTAACTTATTTTGTTACGTCTTTTTCAGATCGGCTTTATTTTATTTATGCACGTATCTCTTTTATAGCTGCAGCTATCTTCCTTGAGAGCTGGGTCTTGGGGGCAGAATTATCAATAAGGATTCTTCCGCTTTTTTCCCACCAGGATTTGGGATAGGACTTATCTTTTTCGACTTCGGGATTAAGACCAAGTTTCAATGCCGCTTTTTCTATCTCAGCAAGAGTTGGTTCTCCAACGGAGGATTTCCTTGAAATAATACGTCCCTGACTTCTTGACCTGTTCTTGTCTATATAGGCTGGCCATATAACCAGTTTATTCCTATCGCGCATCAACATGGGCATTAGTTAATACTTCATCTGATTTAAAATTCCCTGATAATTCTCTTACTGGTTCACTCTTGTTTCTGGGAACTTATATCTTTCACAAAGTCCAGAGTTCCCAGTTCTTGCAGACTGCTGATGGGTGCATAGCACACTACAGTGGTGCCATCTGCAGAAACTGTAAGTATGTCTATGCCAAGCCCCCTCAATGTCTCAAGATCAACAGGATCATTTTCAGTTGTACGGACCCTTAATCTAAGCTTGCCTTCCCGGGTGCTCAGAAGAAGATCTGCAGTATAATAAAGGAACGCAGCTGATTCTCCCTGGGTCTCGTACACATAGGCTGTCTTGTTCAGATGCCAGCCAAGGGCAGGATGGGCAAAATAATTATTCGGGTATCCAGGGTCAGTGTATGCTGGAATTTCTTCCTTTTCTTTATATATACAACCACAAAAACAGATGGCTGTTATCAACATCAATGATATCATAACTTTGGTCATAATATCTATTTTATAAAATTCCTGATCTTTGTATTTAAGTATATTCTCAGGCAAATTTCAGTAACATACATATAGTTGGTGTTTTATGCATGTCTGGCATGGAAAAAAATCAGGGTATCTTGGATATTGATCCGGAGGTCAAAGCTTTCATATTGGAGCATAAAGGGGATTTCAGGGTATGCACTACATGTGGGGGACCTATGATCTTGCCAGTTGAGATGAAAAGTCCCAAGGATTCAGATATTGTTGTCCATGTGGGGTCCAGCAGGCTTTATATCTCAAGGGTACAGGCTAATTATCTGAGACGCATTGAAAAACACATGCTTGCTTATTACGAAAGGCATCTGAAAAAGATGAATTGAGCTATTTATTAATCTCTCAATAGTAATTTTCTTCCATTGATTCATTGATTCTTCTTAGAACATCTGCTACAAGCATCTGTACTTCAGTTGCATGTTCCGGCGGAATCTCTCCACCTTCCGTTTCGATAAGCTTTTTCATGTCCTGTACCATCTTATGTATCATGCCTATCATTTCTTCCTGTGTGATGAGGCCTGCATAATATGCATAAAAGAAGGTGGTTCCACTGCGCTGAACTTTTTTTTTGAAAGCTGCTCTTGAATTTGAAACTTCCTGGCGGGTGTATTCCTCTTCCATAAAAGGCACAAGTTCCTTTAGGTTGGAACCTATCCATGTCATCTCAGATCTATTGGATGTATCTTTGAAGTCTGCACAAAGATGAGCTATCACCCATTCTCTTGCAGTGAGGTGTGTTGTGCTTTTCAGGAACCTGGTGACTTCTAGGTGCTTTTTGTTATCCATTTTTCTGAATTTCTGATACTTCATACCTTGTCTCCTGAAAGTTAAACTTTGTATTGCAACCACTATAATACACTATCAATTCAAAGGACTTTAATATATTTAACTCTAATGAAGGAATGATGAAGATCTTACTACCCACTGATGGTTCCATATATTCAGAAAATGCTGCACGTATCACTAAAAAGATAGGAAACGAGCACACTGAGTTCATTATTCTTCATGTACTTGCAGACAAGGGCATGGGCATGAAATCATGGCAAAAAGACGGTGCTGATGTTATTTTATCTTCCATCGAAAAAATACTGGTCGAGATAGGTTTTGACAGCTCCGGGATAAAAAAGGTTGTAGAAGAAGGAAATGCTCCTGCACAAATAGTGGATGTAGCTGCCCGCTATGAGGTTGACCTCATAGTCATAGGTAATCAGGGTAAAAGTGGTCTGAAGAAAATAATGGGTTCTGTCACCTCTAAGGTGCTGGAGCTTTCAGACACACTTATATTGGTAGTACCACCCAATTACACATTTTCGCAGGACAAGGAAAACTCAATCATTGCCCAGGCAATTAATTAATGTAGCTTTACCTTGGATCACTTCCGTCATGGAGAACACTTCAAGGTTATAGATGCCTCTATAGTTACATATCTCCTTTAATACTGTGTAGTCTACAGTGCCTTTGCCAGGTGCCATGTGCTCGTCCCCGTCGTAAGTACTGGTCCATTTTCCGTTGTTATCGTGCATATGCATGTGTATCACATGGGGTGCAACAGTCCTTACAAATGTCCGCATTTTGTCCGGGTCACCGCCGCATGTAAGGTTTGCGTGTCCGATGTCCAGTGTGATTCTCAGATTATCTGAATTCACGGCTTCCACTGCAGCCATAAGTTCTTCTGCCTGGCAGCAGAGATTTGTGGGGTCTGTGCCTTCCTTATTTTCAAGCCCCAGCATCACTCCTAAGTCAGCTGCCTCTGCTTCAAGTTGCTTCAGGTTGGATACCATGTTCATAAAGGAAAGTTTACGGTTACCAGTGATCCTGCCGGGATGCAGCACAACTGCTCTTGAGTCCAGTCTGGCTGCAAGCTCCATGGATTCACGCATGAGCCTGAAATGTTTTGCCTCCATACTTGAAGTATCTACTAGCAGATCTTTGGGATAGGTAGACGATTCAGCAAAGTAAGGGGCATGTATCGAGGTCATAAGGTCCAGAGTAGAAAGTTCATCTAGTATCGTTGACAGCATTTCATGGTCCAGCTCTGGACCATTATAAACATGCATTTTTGGTATGTATAGTTCCACGGATCTCACTTCATCTGACAGCTCAGAGAGGGAGCCCGCAAAGGAAGATGCTCCAATTATCATATACTATCGGTGATACTCTCATAATAAGAGATTTGTGGTTGATTTTCAAGTTGTAGTATGTTATTCATATTTGACAGGGCACACGCAGGAAAAATTCTATAAACTGAATATTTTAAAAAGCCGACAGGACTAGAAAAAAACGTATAGTATTATTTAAATTCTACTATGATATGTAATGTTCTCAGCAGGTTATAATTATAAAATAAAAATAATAAAAAATAAGTCTATGCAATGCGAGTTTTTCTTCGAAAGGTTTATAATGAGACAGTATCTTCAATTTCAGCGAATGGTAATATACTACCATCATTAACACCACTTGCTATGATGGACTAATATTATCCATATACCAGAATTAATTCACAATCAGAAGACAAATATGTAGGAGGAAAATATATGGACCCGCTCATAGGCATGGGAGCGTTGGCACTTATGGGTGCTGCTGCAACAATAGCAGGTGCATCAGAAGACCTGGAATCCGATATCGGATCTCAGAGTAACCCTAACTCTCAAGTGCAACTTGCGCCCCAGATGTCGTATCCACACAGGATCTATAATAAAGCCATTTCCGGAGAACCACCGTCGAATGCTCTTATGTGTGCTATCGGTGGAACTATAGCTTATGTTTTGTTGAACTTCAATGCTTCTGCAGTGCTTGCACTGACCATCGGAGCACTTGTCGCGGCCATGGTACATGGAACATACGCGGTAAGTTCGTACATGGGCAGATGTTCCAGTCAGAAACGTTTCAAACAGATGGTATACCTTGATGTGCTTCGTTCGCACACTCCCCCGATAATGGGATATTCGTTCATAACAACTTTCTGTATTCTTGTAGTATCTTATATCATGGTAACTGTTTTTGCCCATCCATTCCCGCTTCCGTTACTGGCATTCATATGGGGTATCACAGTTGGCGCTATCGGCTCTTCCACAGGTGATGTACACTATGGTGCCGAGCGTGAGTTCCAGGACGTGGAGTTCGGTTCAGGTCTTAACACCGCAAATTCAGGTAAGATCGTAAGGAAGGCAGAATCCGGTATCAGGAGCAGCATGGATAACTCCTGGTTCTGCGCTAAGTTCGGGGGACCAGTAACAGGTATCGCTTTTGGTATGACCGTTTTCCTTAGCTCATGGATCACTGTCGTGTTCGATCCTTCAAAAAGCCTGACAGCTGGATGGGAATCTGTTCTTGCAGGAGCTCTCATGGTTTTCATTATGATCATTTATAACAGAAAGATCGAAGTAAAGGCAAGGAATGCATACGGTCCCTACAAAGAAGATAAAGAGGAAGCAGCATGATAGACATAGTAGGATTAATTGCAGATAATATAATGTATATGTTGCTTATCACCCTTGGAGGCGTCCTTATATCTGTTGGCGTTCACTTCGTGCCAGTAGGCGGCGCACCAGCTGCAATGGCCCAGGCATGTGGTGTCGGAACAGGTACTGTGCAATTGGCTGCCGGAGCAGGCCTTACAGGTCTTGTCACAGCAGGCGCAATGATGGGTGTCACTGATAATATCGGATTGGTGCTGGCCTCAGGCACTTTGGGTGGTATGATAATGATAGCTGTTACTATGCTGGTAGGTCAATGGGTCTACTTGTATGGTGTCGGTTGTCCCGCAGCATCAGCAAAAGTAAAATACGATCCTATCACCAAGGACAGGCAGGACCTTTACATCTCTCAGGGTACTGAAGGTCATGCTATCCCAACCGTTTCATATGTGAGCGGTATTATAGGTGCCGGGCTTGGTGGACTTGGTGGAGGTCTTGTTTACTATGCGCTGCTGAAGATGGGCGAAGTTGCTGCAGGATTGACAGTTAAGGATATCATGAGTACGACAGGTCATGAACTGGTGGGTCTTGCCAGTATCTTTGCAGTAGGTATATTCTTCATGAATGCGGTTATTCCATCATACAATATTGGAGGAACCATAGAAGGTTTCCATGACCCGAAGTTCAAGAAATGGCCAAAGGCAGCGATCACTTCTTTTGTCGTTACTCTTCTCTGTGCTGTTCTTGCAGTGGTCACCTTAGGAGGTATGTAAGATGTCAGCAGGAGGAAGCGGGGAAGCCCATGCAGCTATCCCACAGAATCAGCTAATAGCTTTCGGCATAGTCGGAGGTCTTGTAGGAATATACGCAGCATATTTCCTGGGCAATGTAGCAGGAGGAGTCTTATCATTTATGGGTGCTCTGGGTGCTATATGCGCTACTATATGGGGCGCTGCAGCCGTTAGAAGAGTGGCAAGCTATGGTCTTGGTACCGGTGTGCCTTCCATAGGCATGCTGGCTCTGGGTATGGGTGTTGTTGCAGCCATGTTCGGCCTTGCAGTAGGCAAAGGACTAGGTATGGAAATCGCCGGGCCTGTGATAGCTGTTGTAGTGGCATCAATAATCGGTTTCGTTATTGGTATCTTTGCTAATAAGGTTCTGAAGATGAATATCCCAGTAATGGAACAGTCCATGACAGAGATAGCTGCATCAGGTACCATACTGATCATTGGTCTTGCTGTTGCAATGACAGGCACATTCCTGTTCGATACCGTGCTTACGGAGGTCATCACCACAGGTTACATTGCAGTGATTTTCATTGCAGGTGGTATGGCTCTTCTGCATCCGTTCAATGCAAACCTTGGTCCGGATGAAAAGCAGGATCGTACTCTTTACAGTGCGTTTGAAAAAAGCGCAATAGCAATGATCATAGCAGGTATAGTAGCATTGTCTGTGCAAAATATGTCAGCTGGTATGGTAACCATTATTCTGGGTATATTCCTCTGGTACATTGGGTTCATGGGATTCTATGACCGTGTCAAGAGGGATGCCTTCAAGGTAGTTGGAACCGGGTTACTGCCATCTGAGGAGGAATTAGAATGAGCATGATACACGTTGCACCGGAAGCGCATCTGGTGCTTGATCCTTTGACCTCTTTACTGGCAGCGGAACGTCCCGATATTATCCAGTATTCAATGGATCCCATACTGGCAAAGCTTGATGAGCTTGACAATATTGCGGATGATCTGGTGAACTCCCTTGCACCTGACCGGCCACTTATGAACTCATTCCCCGGGCGTGAGCACACATCCTACATTGCCGGTATATACGGGAATTCCTTCTATGGAATAATCGTAGGTCTTGGAGTTGCAGGTCTGCTGCTAATAGTAATGTATGTGCTGAGTACTATGGGGGTGATGTGAGATGGTAGATAAGAGAGAGCCAGCACCACAGTGGCCTGTACTTAAAGGTGAATATGAAGTAGGAGATGTAAAGAACTGTGTTGCTGTTATCACCCTGGGTTCACACCTTACAGGTGGTCCTCAACTTGATGCAGGAGCCTGTATCACTGGTCCCTGTAAGACAGAGAACCTGGGTATAGAGAAAGTAGTTGTACACATTATCTCCAATCCCAACATAAGATATCTCATTGTAACTGGTTCAGAGGTCAAAGGACACGTTACAGGTGATGCTGTCCTGAAGATGCACCAGAACGGTGTTAAGGATAACAGGATAGTTGGGGCTGTAGGTGCTATTCCCTATATAGAAAACCTAACTGCAGAAGCCATAGAAAGGTTCCAGCAACAGGTTGAATGTATCAACTTCATAGGAACAGAAGATGTCAATGCAATAGTAGCAAAGATCAAAGAGTGTGCTGCAAAAGACCCTGGAGCCTATGATGCAGAGCCTATGCTCCTGAAGATAGGAGAGGGTGGCGAAGAAGAGAAGGAAGAGGCAGGTGGCCTCAAGCCAATGGCTGCAGAGCTGGCTACTGTAAGGAGCCGTATACTCAGTATCAATAAGGATATGATGGGTATTGGTAACCTCAACAAGTTCCATGCTGGTGTACATGCCGGTAAAGTGGAAGGTATAATGATCGGCCTGGGCATTACTCTGACAATACTCGGTCTGCTGTTGGGAGGTAATTAAAATGGCTGAACAGTTTGAATATGAAAAAGGTGTCCCAATGGTTATCTCACCTCAGATGGGACCAATAGATAATGTTGTAGCGGACATAAGGGCCCGTGCCCAGCTCATTGCAAGGAACCAGAAGCTTGATTCCGGTGTGAGCGCAGCAGGAATAATTGGTTTTGCTGCTGGATTTATATTCGCCATCCTTATGACAGTAGTTCTTCCATTGATCATCTGGCAGGTGATTTACTAATGACCGACAGAAGCGATAGAATACCAAGCGTGGTCACAGATCCTGCGGATTTTGCTGAAGTGCTGGCGAGGCTTAACAAGATAGACGAGAAAATAGAGTTCGTCCACAGTGAAGTCGCACAGAGGATAGGAAAGAAAGTTGGAAGGGACATTGGAATACTGTATGGAGCCGTTGCCGGAATACTAATATTCCTTGTTTACCTGTCAATAAAACCGTGGTTATTTGGATAAAGAGGTGTACAAATGTTCAGATTTGATAAAAAGCAAGAGGTATACGAGGTAGGCGATGTCAAGTTCGGTGGCCAGCCCGGTGAATACCCGACAGTACTCATAGGTACAATGTTCTATGCAAGGCACAAGATCGTGTCAGATGAAGATAAAGGTATATTTGACAAGGCAGCTGCAGAAACTCTTTGGCATAACATTCAGGAGATGGGTGCAACTACAGGTAACCCCTACGTCAACCAGATCGTAGGAGAAACCCCTGAAGCTATCAGGAAGTATATTGACTGGTTCGTTGAGCTTGATGATAAGACTCCATTCCTTATCGACTCCTCAGCAGGCGATGTTCGTGCAGCAGCCGCAAAGCACGTTACAGAGATCGGTGTAGCTGACAGGGCTATCTACAACTCTATCAATGCCAGTATTCACCCGGACGAGATCGATGCTGTCAGAGAAAGTGACATCAACTGTTCTATTGTCCTTGCATTCAATGCAACAGATCCAAGTGTCAAGGGAAAGCTCGAGATCCTTGAGACCGGTGGTACAGGTCAGACAAAGGGAATGCTTGAGATCGCCAAGGAATGTGGCATCACAAAACCATTGATAGACGTAGCAGCAACACCACTTGGAGCTGGTTCTGGTGCATCCATGAGGGCTGTTGTAGCTATCAAGGGACATCTTGGACTGCCTGTGGGCGGCGGATACCACAACATGGCATCTGCATGGGACTGGATGAAGAACTACAAGAAGAAGTTCGAGACAAAGGAAGAGAGGCAGGCAATCTACATGCCAGCAGATATCGGTACAAACCTTGTGCCACAGGTGCTCGGTTCAAACTTCCAGCTTTTCGGTCCTATCGAGAACACTGACAAAGTGTTCCCTGCAACAGCTATGGTGGATATCATGCTGGCCGAAACTGCAAAGGAACTTGGTCTTGAGGTCAAGGACCCCAACCACCCCATATTCAAACTGGTATGATCATACCAGTTTTCATTCTTTTTTAATTTATCTTTTTGATCAAATACATCTTAAAGTGGATTCATTCTCTTCCAGTTGCCCATCAGATGTTCATTAGGATTGTAGTTGAAACTGTCAGAGAGAATTCTGTCCCCAAGAGTATTTGTCCATATATCCACATGTCCACTCTTAATATCGATATCCTTTTCTTCACAAGGTTCCCAGCGTCTTTCAAGACCAAGCATGGCTTCGCAACTGGACCTTTCAGAAGTATTTTCTTCATCGATCTGTGAATTATATGCTGCCCTGTCAGCCTCGAAACATCTGTTAGACTCTTCCCAGCTACGCATTCTCTGTTCTCTTAAATGGTCCTGCATCTGGCTGTATTGTTTTGAAAAAATGCCTATCTGCCGGACATTTGCAATCTGGTGCTGATACGACCCTATCATCAGGTCTGTTAACTGCCGGGTCCATATATCATTTTGCCGAAGAGAAGCCTTCATCGTTCTGAAAAGGGTCAGATTCTCGTCAAGATGACCCTCAGGAGCACGGATAGATCCAATCTGCATCTCCCAGAGGATGAAATATCCGGATATCCCCGGAACCTGTTCGTATAAGACTCCGGCATAGAATTCCTCTTCAATAGGATTATTTGCAATTTCGTAGGCTATCCGTATTTTTCCAAACCTCACGCTGGCTGCTGACATACGAGGAGTAAAAGCATCTGCAACCATTGGATCGTCAGGATGTACCGGATCTCTAAGAACTATCCTGTAAGGCTCCATCTTTTGCCTGAAAGGAGCTATTATATATTTAAGGAGCGCTTCATCCGGCTGCATTGGTGCAGCAACTTTGGTACTCTGGCTCTGCCAGAATTGCTGGTTCATAACTGCCGTAGGGTTGGTTGACCAAGTGAACTTCAGGATGGGAAAACCTTCAAATGCCATCAGTCCGTCGGAACTGGCTACTGCAAAATGAGTGTATGCAGGCATATATATGTCATTAACCCACGTGATCCCACCGTAACACGTCCAGTCATCAGGTATGACCATTCTAAAGGCCTCAATACCAAAGCCTGCCTGGTCGATGCACTGTATCCGTCTGTAAGTGGTCATTTCATGCATCATCACCATGATCTTTTAATATTCCACAAATCAGTGAAAATCACACAGATGTAAATTTGGTAAATGCAATCCCCCACCCCTTTACATGCAAGAATACATTTTACAATATGCTCTATATAAATCGGTTTGATCTAATGCTATTTAAATATAACTAATTGCTCAGAAAGATTAATATTAGAATGCACTAATGCTGCTTCTATGACCGATGTACTGCTTCTCTGGGACACACCCGTATTATTTGAGAAATTATTTGTAGAGTATAATCTAAAATGCCAGCGAGTACCAGCTGAATCCATAGGCACACCTTTCCTGCCTCCGTGCAGGTGTCTTGTTCTTCCCACAGGCTTTGCTAACCCTGCATATACTTCCACTCTCAAGGGTGTTGTACGGAACAAGAACAAGATTGAAAACTTTCTCAATAAAGGAGGTACTATGGTCATATTTGGACCGATGGTACCGGAATATGATTATGAATGGCTGCCCTTTGAACTGAAATATGTGCAGGAACAGGGTTCTGGCACAGTGCAGAGAATGGAAGTACCTGAAGATATATCTGTCATCGACAAGCATGTAACTGAAGTGGAATATGACGGGTATTTCCTTGAAACGGATGCAAATGTTGTTTTAAAGGACTCAAAAGGCAGGTCATTGATGATCGTAAAAGATATAGGTAAGGGTAAGGTCATAGCATGTTCCATACATGAGTTTCCTTCAAAAGATTTTCTGGAAACTATAGTGGCTATGTCTTCAAGCTGCAAGATATGAGTTTATGAAAACTCTTTTTGCAGCTTTTCTATTTCTTCCTGAACATCGGTCATCTTGAGTACGAATAATCCAAAACAGGGTTTTATGAACTGGAATATAAGATCGTTGCCTTTTACACCTACAGGAATCTTATCAGAACCAATAAGTTTCATGCCCTTTATGCTATAGCCTCCAGGTACATGAAATATTCTGTCAGAGTTGTCCTTTATGTATTTTTCACTTTGTGTGAGGGTAACCCCACTAGTCAATACCTCATAAGGCATATCTTTTGTGCATGATGATCTGGACATGTTAATCCCCTCAAATTATTGTTATTCCTTTAACCCTTATACCAGATTCTACTATACTACCTACGATCTTCCCGCCTGTAAGCTCAACTGCTTTTAAAGCGTCTTTTTTTGGCAGTATTACTAGAAATCCCATTCCCATATTGAACGTCCTGTACATCTCAAGGTCGTCCACATTACCTTCCGTCTGCAAGAACTTAAAAATATCGTTTGGTTCTATGGGATCCGAGATGTCAAATCCAAGTTTAGTAATCCTCTGAAGCTTTAAGAGACCGCTTCCAGTGATGTGGGCCAGACCGTGTACGTCACATTGCTTGACCACATCAAGTATCTCCATATATATCCTGGTGGGAATGAGCAATTCTTCACCAATGCTAGTAGAAGTGTTGTATGGGAATGGCTCATTATAGGAATGTCCGGACCCTTCGACTATCTTGCGTACCAGGGAATAACCGTTACTGTGTACTCCACTGCTGGGTATGCCTACAAGCACATCACCTATCTGCACTTTTTCACCAGTGATGATCTTATCTTTTTTTACCATTCCAAGGCAAGTACCGGCAAGATCAAAGCCTTTTACAATATCCGGAAGGGTAGCTGTCTCACCGCCTACTATTGACATGCGGGAAAACTCAGCTCCTTTTCTTAATCCCTCTCCTATTTGAGTTGCAAATGAGTCGTCATGGGATTCAAGTGCCAGGTAGTCTACAAAAGCTACCGGCTCAGCACCAATAGCCAGTATGTCATTGACATTCATAGCAATGCAATCTATCCCCACAGTGTCCCATTTTTTTAATGCGTTTGCAATGAGGACCTTTGACCCTACTCCATCCGTTGTCATTGCAAGGGCGTATTCTCCAAAATCAAGAAGGCCTGCATAATGGCCTATATTTGTCAGCGGGGCACCCAGGCCTGTACGCACATAGGTCATTTTACTGGTAAGAGCTTTGATTGTGCTCTCTTCCTGTTTTATATCCACACCAGATCCTGCATATGTGAGATGCTTTTCACTCATTGAAATTCCCCTTTCATAAATTATAGAATTCGCGATGTAACACCCTAACTGCGTTAATAGCGTCCCTTGAGCTCACAACAAAAGATATATTGTGCTGTGATGAGCCCTGGCTGATCATGATCACATTTATTTTTTCTCTTCCCAGCGTACTGAACACCCTGCCCGAAACTCCAGGGGTGCCATCCATACCTGCACCTACAACAGCGACCACGCAGATATCCCTGTCAAAGACAACGTCTCCCACAACATTCCTGTTAAATTCACAGCGCACTGCAGCGACAGCTGCTTCCAGCTGGTCCTCGTCGATCACCAGTGAAAGATTTGCTTCAGAAGATCCCTGGCTGATCATAATTATGTTTACTCCTGCATTAGCAAGGCTTGTAAAAACCCTGGCAGCTGTACCGATAGTTCCCATCATGCCAGCACCACAGATATTTATAAGAGCTACATTCTTAATCAGGGTCACTGCTTTTACTACATCCTGGCTTGGTACCTGATCAGCCACTATAAGAGTACCTCCAAAAGCAGGTTCAAAAGTATTTTTCACTCTGACAGGTATCCTGTGTTTTATAGCTGGTTCTATTGTTCTGGGGTGAAGTACCTTGGCGCCGAAATATGACAATTCCATAGCTTCGATGTAAGAAACCTGGGCCAGTGATTTTGCCTCAGGCACTATTTTTGGATCAGAGGTCATTATTCCGTGGACTTCTTTCCATAACCAAATCTCGTCAGCCTGAACAGCTGCTCCGATGATCGAAGCTGAGAAGTCAGATCCGCTCCTGCCAAGGGTGGTGATGATCCCGGATTCGTTCTCTGCAATGAAACCAGCAACAACTGTTACTATTGAGCAGTTCAGTAAAGGCGACAATCTTTCCTTGATAAGTTCATAGCTTTTTTCAAGGGGACGTGCGTTCCCATAATTATCATCGGTGATAATACCAGCCTCTCCACCGGCAAAACATTTGGAATCAATGCCAAAGGACTTTATAGAGCCACTTACTATGGGCGCAGCCAACCTCTCTCCATAAGAAGAAATATAATCAATGGAACGAGGTGTGAGCTCTCCCAGATAACATATTCCTATTAAGGCTTTTTCCAGCTCATCTAGCCTAAGGTCGATTACCTCTATAGTTTCAGAGATAATATCCTCATTATCTATTGCAGCATGTATTGCATCATAATGCTTTTTGGTGATGTCCGCTATGAACTCCTTGACCAGAGAGACTTTGCCGTTCTTTGAAACGTCCCTTGCTGTTCTTAAAAGCCCATCTGTAATGCCACCCAGTGCTGATGTAACTGCAATAAGCTCGTCACCTTTTTCATGGTAGCATTTCAGGAGTGAAGCAACATGGCGGATTTTTTCTCCATTAGCTACCGAAGTACCACCAAATTTCATTACGATTCTCATATTCATATCACACTTTCTGCGGTTATGGATTGCACTATAAAGAAGATGGTCTGATATAAAGATTATGAACCCATCAGGTAAGATCAATGCATAGTTTATTCTTAGCTGAGCTTAAAGATCACAATTCCCATTGCTACGATGACTATGAATAATATTGGCATGAAGCTGTCAGTATTCACATGATCGGTCACACTGCTGTTTCCGTCATTGTGGGATGCTGATGAGGGATCCTGTGTGGCTTCTGTAGCAGAGCTATTTAGACCTTTCTTATTAGAGTCGAAGCTATCAGGTATCGACACCAGATGCTCTGTATCATTCTTTTCAGTTTCAGATGCATTTTCTTGTATATCTTTGACTTCATCCTCTGCCTGATTTTTTTCCGGATCGCGTCTTTGTGTCACATCTTTAAGGATTACGGTGGAACTGGTTGAAGACTCAAAAAATTTACTTGCCCTTGCTATGAATATGGTCCGTGAAATCCCATCCACATTTTTTGAATAACTAAATGTATCCCCTATCTCAAGTTCTGCTTTCTTCAGTGATCTGCCATCCTTGTTCAGTTCAAGTATCACTGAGTCATCTTCCATGTTACTCGCGTGCAGTGAGTAGCCTTCTTCAAGGGAAAGTTTTTCTCCTACTTTTACAGACTTTGAAGTGTCCAGCATAAGGAAATCGTCATCTTCCTGCTCAGGGTCAAGGAACTGTTCTATCTTCACCTCTACATATGTCTTATTACCTTTTATATCAAAATCTACGGGTGTGATCCTGAGTATGCGGTAATCTGTTTCCTCTTCTTTTCCTTCCTTGTCCTTTTCTTTTATGGTGACTATGTACTCAAATGGTTCATTTTCATCTCCGAAAGAATTCCCTATGTCTATCTCTTCATCTTTATAGTATACTTTTACCAATATATCTCCGGAGTTTTTGCTGGTATCCATGAGCTTGAAAGAATAACCTTGGTCTAATTGTACAATATCTCCTGAACTTAGGGTTTCCTCAGAGTAATGTATTATTGCTTCCTCTTCAGTGAAACAATAGGCCGGGAAAGATAACAGAAAAATCAATGTCACCATACAAATAAACGCAAAACGTATATATTTCATAGGAACCACTATTATACAAGTTAAAGGACACTACATGCGATTGCATGCTTGTTTCTTCTATTAGTTGATTAGTCTATCGGTTTTAATATCCCAGGTGTATATCATGAAGTATGTAATACTGATCGGAGATGGTATGGCGGATGAACCCATTGCTGAACTGGGAGGAAGAACTGTACTCCAGAAGGCAAGAACTCCCAACATGGATTCTATTACTGCCCATGGAAAAGCAGGATTAGCCCAGACAGTCCCGGAAGGTATGCATCCGGGAAGCGATGTTGCGAACATGTCCATTGTAGGATATGATCCTAAAAAGTATTACTCAGGCCGTGCTCCTCTTGAAGCTGCAAGTATGGGCATTGAACTGGATGCTGATGACGTGGCTTTCAGATGTAACCTTATTACCATAGATAATGGAATTATTGCCGACTATAGTTCCGGACATATTTCCAGTGAAGAGGCCAGGATACTCATACAGGCCGTAGATGCAGAATTAGGTAATAATGGCATCAGTTTTTATCCGGGTATTAGTTACAGGCATCTGATGGTAACAAAGAATAACTTTGGTGCAGAGGCTGAATGCACGCCGCCTCATGATGTGATAGGTGAGAAAAAGGAAGATCATATGCCAAAAGGCAAGGATAGCATGGCACTAAATGAGTTGATCGATTCTTCCATGCCTATCCTTAATAAGCATCCTGTAAACCTCAAACGAATATCTGCAGGCAAAAATCCCGGAAATTCTATATGGTTATGGGGGCAGGGAGGTGCACCTGCATTTCCACTGTTCAAAGATCTCTATGGGAAGACCGGAGCCATCATCTCTGCAGTAGATCTTGTGAAGGGGATCGGAATATACGCAGGTTTCGATGTTATCGATGTGCCTGGAGCAACAGGTTATCTGGATACTAATTACAAGGGAAAGGCCGAGTATGCACTGCAAGCTCTCAAAGATCACGATTTCGTTGTCGTGCATGTGGAAGCGCCTGATGAGGCAGGACATATGGGAGACACAAAGGCCAAGATCCAGGCTATTGAAGACTTTGATGCGCAGGTCGTTGGTACTATATTACATGGCGCTAATGCCATGACTGAAGATGTGACCATCCTGGTAATGCCCGATCATCCAACTCCTGTGCACCTGAGAACGCATACTTCTGATCCCATACCTTTCGCGATCTACTCCACCAATGAGAAAAATCCTGATCGTGCCACAGCATTCAATGAAGTTGATGTCCGGGCGGGGTCCTATGGAATAGTGTATGGTGCTGATCTGGTAAAGATCATGATCGAAAAACACATATAAGTTCACAGTATCTTTTTTTTAAAAAATAGTCAAATTTATATAGCGGATCAACAATATATTTCATTGGGGTTGTGTGGGGAATGGCTAAACCCCAATACTTAAGGAGTGGATCATATGAAACAAGGTCTTACAAGATGGACACCTTCAGGTATGTCTAAATGGGGCCCCTTTGAAGAGATAACCAGGATGCAGGAACGTCTGAGCCAGCTATTCAGTGAACTGTCGCCTTCAGGTGAAATGAAGAACTTAGACACTCTTTCACCTATGACGGATGTGCAGGACAAGGAAAAAGAGATAGTTGTAAAGGCGGACATGCCCGGGGTAGACAAGAAAGATGTGGAGATAGATATTAAGAACAATATGCTTTACATCAATGCAAACATGCACCGTGAAAAGGAAGAAGACAAGGAAGGATATGTTATGCATGAACGTGTATTTTCACGGTTTGCCAGGACCATCAGCCTGCCTGCGAATGTTATGATTGAAGGGGCAAAAGCCAAACTTGAAGATGGTGTTCTGACTGTAAACATACCCAAGGCCGAGATCGAGGAAAAACAGAAGATACCAATCGAGTGAGTAGTATATAAGTTTCAAGGTACGTCCATACATGATGGACGCACTATCTCTCTTTTTTCAGTGAGCTATATATTTACGGCATCAGGGTAATAACCTCTTCATATTTTGCTCAGTCGGGGTAACTATCATCATCGCCGTATACGTTTATATGTAGATAGGCTTATTTATGCCTAATGACCTGTTAACACCAGGTGTAATTTTGAGATTCGAGGCTTTTGCAGTGGAAAACATCCCATTGATAAAAAAAGGGGATGACATCGCACAGATCATTTGTGAAAGAACCGATATCCTTGAGGGGGATGTCATAGTTATTGCTTCCACCATTGTAGGGAAAGCTGAAGGAAGGTCATTTTCCCTGGAAGGTATAGTTCCTGGTGCAGAGGCAGTAGAGTTCTCCAAAAAAATCCGTTTCACACCTGAGTTCATACAGGCGGTTCTGGAAAGGAGCAGAGAATGCCTGATTGCTTCACCAGTATTGCTTGTAGAGATGAAAAATGGTCATATATGCATCAATGCAGGCATCGATGAATCCAACGTTGAAGATGACATTCTTCTGGACCTACCGGCAGATTCTGATGCAAGTGCTGAATATATTGGAAAGAGGATCGAGAGTATCACAGATACACAGATCAGTGTGATCATTACTGATACAAATGGAAGGGCCTTTAAGCGCGGTCAGACAGGAGTTGCTGTAGGTGTCTACCGCATCCATCCTATCAAGGACTGGAAAGGACAAAAAGATCTGTTCGGTAAAGAGCTGAAGATCACAGAAGAAGCGGTATCTGATGAGATTGCAGGGGCTGCTAACTTGCTTATGGGTGAAGGTAATGGCGGCTGCCCTGTAATAATTGTACGCGGCCTGAATGTAAGGTCCAAAGATAGTGCATCTGTAACGGAAATGTATAGGTCGGATGAAGAAGATCTGATAAAAAAAAGCCTTAAATATCTAAGGAACCGGGTTTAGGGGCAGGTTCACAAGTTCTACTCCAGCTTCAGAGAAGAATTCAATGGAATCCCTGTCCGGATATGATTGCATGAAGACAACTCTTCTAATATTGGAATTAATGATCATCTTGGCGCACAGGATGCATGGCTGATGTGTGCAGTACAGGGTTGCCGAATCTATGCTCACTCCATACAGTGCTGCCTGGATAATCGCATTCTGCTCAGCGTGCACTGCCCGGCACTTCTCATGGCGTGTACCGGATTCGATGTTGTTCTGCTGTCTGATGCAACCAATGTCAATACAATGGGCCATGTTCCTGGGGGCACCATTATAGCCGGTGGACAATATCCTTTTATCCTTAACGATCACAGCCCCCACCTGATTTCTCAGGCATGTTGACCTTTTTGCCACAACGGTAGCTATCTCAAGGAAGTATTCATCTAATCCCGGCCTCTCTGTCATCGACTTATAAAAATAGCAAGTAGTATATATAAGTTGTAGTGTATGTTGGAAACAAAAAATAAATCTTAATTTCCATCACTCTTACACTCTTGGAGCATCAGAAGATGAGTCTATCTCTTACGGAAAAACTGGATTCGTTCGTAAGGAAGCACAACGACCGACAATTGTTGGTTTTGCCTGTTGCTATCTTCCTTATAGCCGTATTAATCATTGCCTTCACCTTAGCTACGACCGGTGCACCGGTGAAACTGGGCATGGAATTCAAAGGCGGCACAATGGTTTCTCTTACCACTGATATGCCAGCATCTGATCTTAAGGAAACTTATTCCGTTTACCCCCTGACTGATATACGGCAGACAGGCTCAAGGACAGTCATGCAATTTGGTCCTATGTCCAGTGTGGAACAGCTGAGTCTTACTGAGGTTGTTACGGATAATTTTCAGAATGTAGAGATCAGACAGATAGGTCCGGTCTATGGGAAAGATCTGCAAAAACAGGCAATTAAAGCAGTTATTTTCTCATTCATTGGCATGGCTCTTGTTGTTTTCATAATTTTCAGGACCTTCGTTCCATCATTGGCTATAGTTTTAGCTGCCTTCTGTGATATCATCATTGCAGCAGCTTTTATGAATGTAGCTGGTATCGAGCTATCTCTTGGTACTGTTGCAGCGCTGCTTATGCTTATAGGTTACTCCGTAGACAGCGACATATTGCTCACTACAAGACTGCTTAAGAGAAGAGGAGAAGTCGAAGAAAACATAACTAATGCCATGGGTACGGGTATAACAATGACCACTACTACTCTTGCAGCTCTGGTTGTGATGTATTTAGTGACAACATATTCTTATTTGTTCATACCTTCTTTTTCCCAGATCAATCTGCTTTCCGATATCTCTATCGTACTCATATTCGGGCTTTTGGCTGATATTATGAATACATGGCTTACTAACGTTTCAATTCTACGCTGGCATGTTAAAAGAGAAGGAACAAAAGGAGCAAGGAGGAGAAGAGCATGAGAGAGGATGAGGAGCCAAAAAGTATATTCAGGGATCTACGGGTAATAATCTTCATAATTGCTCTTCTGGGATCGATAGTGTTCATTCATCCAGGCTACAATTCTGAAGAAGGGTTTACGACTAACTTAAAGTATGGGCTGGACCTTGAAGGTGGTTCATGGTTACAGGTTAAGCTTCAAGGGGCACTGGTACAGGTCGATGCTGACACAAATATGCTGCTAAAAGCTCTTGTAGAACCTTTGATAGGTAATACCATCGATATCACGAGTTCAACAGCTGCTATCACTGGGCAGGGACTGGCCCAAACCCAGGTTATCACGTTCACAACTCCATCCACTGTTACAAATTCTCAGATGGATCTTCTGGGATTGGGTGAATACACTATCAATGACCAAAATGGGCTTACACAGATCAAACTAACCACTTCTAAAGAGACACTTATTGACTCCTATCTGGGCAATTCATTAAAGGCTGAGATAGTTCCACTGGTTACCACTGATGGGGTGGAATATGAGATTAGGACAGCCGTCACAGAGCAGCAGATTGAAAGCCTGATGAGCGCAGTGGGTGGCTCTATTGTTAAAAATACTGATGGCAGTTCACGATACCAGGACAGGGTAAGGACAGAGACTCGCGATCTTACCAAAAGCATCCTTAGTGAAAAGATGAATTCTCTGGGACTTAAGGATATTCCTGTAAAGACAGTGGGCGATGAATATATCCTCATCGACTTTGCAGGAATTGATCTGGCAACTGCAAGAGAGATCGCAGAAAAGCCCGGTAAGTTCGAAATACGCATCCAGATTACAGGTAATGAAACAAAACATGTGCTGTATGGAGAAAATATAGAAAGCGTTGGAATAGTTGGTTACAATGAAATGGATGGGATGTGGTTCACTCCCTTCACCCTCACTGAAACAGGAGCCCTGGCCCTGCAGAAAGCCGCTGTCGAGACCGGTGCTACCAGAAACCCCATGGAGCATAATCTGATAATGTTACTTGACGGCAACGAGGTATATAGTGCTCCTTTAAGTAACTCTGCTGCTCAGCAATTGGAAACAAGTCCGATCTATTCATGGCAATCTTCTACAGGTTCTGATGACGAGGGGCAGTCAAAAGCACAGCAGCTTCAGATACATCTGAGGGCCGGAGCTCTTCCTGTCAAGGTAGAGGTCATAGGTGCTGGGCATGTAGATGCCACACTAGGTACACAATTTAAGAAAGAGTCTGTATTCGCAGGGTTTATTGTCCTGCTGGCAGTTGCTCTTGTGGTTTACAGGAAATATCACCAAAAGGAAATTCTTATTCCTATGGTGGGTACTTCTGTAAGTGAGGTAATTATGATATTAGGTGTTGCTTCTGCGATAGGATGGCAACTTGATCTGCCAAGTATTGCAGGCATTATCGCTGCTATTGGTACAGGTATTGATCATCTTGTTATCATCACTGATGAAGTATTGTATGAAGGCAAATTACCTCCTACAAAGGTGTATCTTTCCAGGATAACCAAGGCATTCAGTATTATATTAGCTGCAGCAACAACAACCGTCATTGCCATGGGACCATTGGTATTGATGGGTTTCGGCTCTTTGAAAGGATTTGCCATAACCACCATTATAGGCGTGTTCATTGGCGTGGTAATAGCAAGGCCGGTTTACGGAAAGATGATAAATGAAGTTCTGAAAAATAAAAGTGAGGGTCAGTCCTGATTCCGCAAGCAAGTACAAAAGACCTCTGGACCGTGAAATATCGGCCTTCAATATTAGAGGAGCTTGTAGGTAATGAAGAGTCTGTGAATACCCTTCGCAGGCTCGCATTATCCCGTAATGTTCCACACCTGTTATTGTATGGACCGGCAAATTCTGGAAAAGCCACTGCTGCTTTTGCCCTTGCAAATGAACTTTATGGAGAAGACTTTGAGAGGAATTTCACTTACTTCAATGCATCAGATTTCTTTGACAACGGTAAAAGTTACCTTGTACGGGACAAGAGGTTCAGGCGTATACTAGGCACCGACGATCCAAGGAAGATTCAGAAGAGTGTAATCTCAGTTTTCAAGGAGATTATAAATGAATATGCAAGTATGTCACCAATAGACTCGGACTATAAGATCATATTCATAGACAGCTCCGAAACTCTTGATGTGAATGCACAGCATGCATTAAGACGTATGATGGAGAAATACACAACAACGTGCAGGTTCATTCTTTCAACCACTCAGCCCTCAAGATTGATAGCACCTCTGCGTTCCCGGGGTCTGCAACTTTTTTTCAGACACGTATCTGATGATAAACTGGCTGGTTTCATACAACATATAGCGGAGATCGAAGGATTTCTGATCACAGAGGATGGTGTGCAGGCATTATTGTATCATTCACGGGGTAACGTAGCAGCCTCGCTCAATACATTACAGGTAGCATTTATTCTTTCTCAGGGTGAACCAATAGGAACACAGGCCATATATACGGCTGCTGTCAGAGAAGAAGTAGGAGATGTAAGGTTACTGTTTGAAGCTGCAACTGTCGGAAATATAATAGAGGCCAGAAAAGTTATAGACCATATGCTGGTAGATAATGGTTTTACGGGCAATGAAATACTAGAACGCCTTCACAGGATCGTTGCAGGTTCGGGAGAACCTGAGCACAGGGTCGCAAGATGGACCATTAAGATAGCTGATGCTAACTTTAAAATGCTGCAGGCTGCCAATGACAGAATTCAGCTTGAAGCTCTTGTGACAGATTTCTGCAACTAATATAGAATAATATTATGGATACAAATAGTGAATTCATGCTTGCTTGCCGTAAGCTTCTGGAAATGGTACTTAATGGAGAGGTACGGGATCCTGATCAATTGGTTCAGGCAAAGAAACTTGTAAGTAAACAGCACAAACTTTCTTCTCTGCCTACAAATGCGGACATTATCATTTCAGGGAATGAAGAAGAGCAGCTATTGGTACGGGATTTTCTTAGAAAAAAACCTGTCCGTACCATATCAGGTGTAGCTGTAATCGCAGCTATGACGTCGCCTGCTCCATGCCCTCATGGCACATGTGTTCCCTGTCCCGGGGGTCCGGCTTCTTCTTTTTCCTCACCTCAAAGCTATATGGGGCAGGAACCCTCTACAATGCGTGCTATCCAGTGTGAGTATGATCCATACAAGATAACCACTGCCCGTCTTGAACAATTAAAACAGATTGGGCATGATATAGGGAAAGCCGAATTGATCATAATGGGGGGAACATATTCAGCCCGCACTTTGGACTATCAGGAATGGTATGTAAAACGGTGTCTTGAAGCAATGAACGATTTTTTTGATACACTATGGCGTGAACATATCCATACCATTGGTAAAATCTCCCCCTACATCACTCTTGAGGACGTGCAAAAGTCCAATGAGACAGCAAAGGTCCGTAATGTGGGGATGACATTTGAGACAAGGCCAGACTGGGCTAAAGAAGATCATATAGACACATTGTTAAAATTAGGTGCCACAAAAGTTGAGATCGGGGTGCAAAGCACCTATGATTTTGTCCTTTCCAGGATAAATCGTGGACATACTGTTGCAGATGCCATAGAAGCTAACAAGGTTCTGAGGGACAGTGCCCTGAAAGTGGGTTTTCATATGATGCCTCATCTTCCGGGTATGAGTATTGAAGGAGATATGCGCAATTTCAAAAAACTGTTCACAGACAGCAGCTTCAGGCCGGATTATCTGAAAATATATCCTACACTGGTCACAGAGGGAACAGAACTTCAGAGAATGTGGAATAATGGGGAGTATGAGGCACTTACAGATGAAAATGCTGTGGAGCTGCTTGCTCAGATCAAATCATTTTTGCCCAAATGGGTACGATTACAAAGGATACAGAGAGATATACCGGCTCATCAGATCCTTGCAGGTACTCGGAAAAGCAATATCAGACAGCTTGCCAGAAGCATGCTGGAAGAACACGGCGGTTCGTGTCGTTGTATCCGCTGCCGCGAGGTAGGCCATAATATTCTTAATGGAAAGTATCCTCATCCTGACAACATTGAGCTGGTTGTTGAAAAATATGAATGTTGTGGGGGCTTGGAGCATTTCATCTCCTTTGAAGATGTAAGATCGGATATCCTTATAGGCTTTTTGAGATTGAGGTTTCCTCATGATCCTCACAGGCTCGAGCTTCAAAGTTCAGCTCTGGTCAGGGAATTACATGTGTACGGATCTATGGTCCCTGTAGGTGAAAATGCAAAAAATTATGCATGGCAGCACAGGGGCTATGGAGCAGAATTGCTTGTATATGCAGAAGAAGTGGCAAAGGATGCAGGCTTTAAAAAGATATCAGTTATAAGTGGCATTGGAGTTAGAGAGTATTATCGTAAGCAGGGTTATATTCTGGATGGGGTCTATATGTCTAAGTGGTTTTAGATATCTCTTTTGCCAATGCCTGCTAAGGGTTTATAACTATAATGAGTAGTGATCAGATGGAGAACATGTCAGAAAAAGAGATGCTGGTACAGATCCTTAAAACACTGATCAGTATCGATCAGAAAATAGATCTTTTAGTTCCAAAAGGTATCCCGATGACCAGAAAAACTTCAATGGAAGGTGACAGTGGCACTCTATCTGCTGGTCTGGATGTAATGACATTGCTTTCCTTGCCTGAACATTTGAGAAGCACTGCAACGGTATTATTTGAGCTTGGGGAGTCTACTGCTGAGGACGTATCCAAGGTAACACTTAAGGAAAGAGCTGTGGAAAGTGGTTACCTTAATCAGCTTGTAAGGATGGGGTATGTGAAAAAATACCGTACAGGTAGAAAGGTATATTTTTGCATCAGCGATAATAAGAATATGGATTAAGTTCATATAACTTTTTTCAGAATAGGTGGTGCTGTGGGGGTAACAGTAGCTGTACATTCGTCTAAAGGTGGAACGGGAAAGACTTGTATATCCGTGAATCTTGCTGCATTACTGGCTGTTGAGGGGTACAACGTTTGTCTTCTGGATATGGATCTGAAAGCACCTTGTTTGTGTACCTTCTTTGACAGGTATCCAAAATGGTGGTTAAATGAATATCTTGATGGTAAATGCAACATTGATAGTGTACTATATGATATAACCAATCAATTTAGGACAAACGGTAGATTCATTATAGGTTTATCCAATCCAAATATTGGTGCTATCAGACAAATTTCCAATATGGATCGAAAGTGGCAGGCAAAGGCATTGAAGTTACTTCTGGATGCCAAAAGGTCTATATTCATGAACGGGACAGACGTTTTGATCTTAGATACAGGGCCAGGTGTGGAATTTGAATCTGTGAATGCTATTGCAGTTTCTGATCTTGTGTTGTCTGTCATTAAGCCTAATAAGATTAATTATGTTTGTACTGAACAACTCGTAAAGGGAGTTTATACAACACTTGCAAAAAAATGTTATGTGGTAGAGAACATGTGTCATATGTTGCCTCTTGATCTGTCTAGAAACAAGGAAGTCTTTGGTCTATCAGTCATTGCATCAATACCCTGCATTTGTGATGTTCCTGCAAAAAACGATGCCTGTATAATAACTATAACTGAACCAGACCATCAATTTACATTTTCAATGAAAAAAATATGTGAGGCAATAGAAGAACACATAAGTAAAGCATGATTTATTTTTCCTTATTATTCAGGATATTTTTTACTTCTATCTGCATATAGTCCTCTATTGTTGATTCTTTTATTTCCCTGGCTTTGTCTTCGAAGGATTTTATATCCTGCAGGATGAAACTGATCATTAAGAACATCAGATAAACAATAAAGGCAGAGCATAAAGCAAGTACAGACCTCTCTACTGGATACAGCAGAGTTACCGAGCTGAACATTGCAGGTGACAGGTCATAAAATATAAGAGCTGCTGTCGAACCGGTAATATGGTCAGCAAGTACGGCAATCGAAGCTACCAGGAATAGATATATGAAAAATAAAAATTTAGACGAGGCAATTTTGTTATTATATTTAGTGTCAAATTTATAAAATATAACAGGGATCAAAATGTGATACCACGGGTAATAGAATACAGTCCTTCCTGTGGAAAAAGCATACCATGTTGCAAGCGGGATAGCATAAAGTATTAATGCCAATTTTTTTCTCCCTGTGAGTACAAGACCTCCTATCAATGAAGAAAATATTACAAAAAACGGACTGATTAAATGAAACATGTCCTTTGAAAAAAAGTGGGGGTTACTGACCCCATGCAACAAAATACCTGTGAAGGAGATAAATGGCCCAAGAAAAGGACCAAAAACCATTCCATTCAATGCGCCGAAAGAAACCACTGAGCTGATGCGTGACCCCTCTATACCAGCAACATTTGTAATATCAGGCAGCCAACTTGCAAAATATGTAGTTATAATTGCAAATAACACTGAAAATATCAACAAATCCCTCGGAGGCTGCAACATTTCCATAAAGTACCTTTTCACATCGCTACCTTAAAGGATAGCATGATTTAAACCTTGTTATTTAACAATTCCAGGTCTCTTCAACACCTTGCGGATAATTGCAGCACCAATAAATCACTAATCTTCTATAAAACACAATTCACTATATACTAAATGTCTGCTGAAATTATGAATCTACATCATGTATCCTGCTTGCCCGGACCGCCAATATCTGGTCTGCAAACCAGAGAAATCTTTTATTTCCGATTCCCCATGAATTAACTTGATGTTGTGGAGAGCCTTTAAAATTTAGTTACTTTTAGATACATAATGGGGAGAAAATTTTGTCAAGTTGTGTCAGTGTATATTGTTTTATAGACACAGTTGTCATCAACTATATATATGATAATATACATAGGTTTCGCGCTTTTGCTTAAAAATTTTATAAAAGTAATCAGCTTCATAAAAGCGGGAGGTTAAATTGAAAATAAGAGTCTTAAGTTCAAAAGAAGAGATAGAAACCCTGCACCAGAGTGAGGAAATGATACATCTGGCTTTCAGGCCCTCAAATACGGATATCTTTTCAATGATCGCAAAATGTCCTAAACTCAAGGCTATCCATATGCCTACATCATATAAGAAAACACTTTCCAAGTCATCTCTTATGTTCCTGGAAATGCAGGATGTAAAAATCCTTGAAGGTGATTTGTGGGGGCACAGGGAGGCAATAGAAGAATATTCTGAGGTTTCTCAACATATTTATGACAAGATCCTGGAATATAGGCAAAAAGGTATGTCCGATGAGGACCTCCTGAAACAAATGAGGACAGAAGCCGGTTTAAGCTCTGATATCCTTTCTTTCCTTATCCAAAGAACTAAATGAGGGGGTTTACCTCCCTTGCTTTACTCTTAGGGCATCTGTATCAGGTTATTGATCCCAGTATTGTTCAAAATTTTATATCATTTTATTTTTTCGAAATTTTATTAATTTTAAACTTTTATCTTATTTTACTTTGAATCAGCATATGTTTATTGTAGTTGACAGACTTCTCTATTATATAATTAGGTGCATACTACATTCATCTAGAGATCAAGTTACTTTGTATATGTGTATTACAGTTCATGGCAATTACATCTGCTTCAAAATTCAATCCACGTAAATAATATGCATTTTAATATCCAATTATCTTTGATAAAGATCATATAATGAACACAGATTAAATGAGTAAGAAAGATTTTATATGTGTACTACTATTTACCTTTCTATAATATGTAGGCGCTAGATTTATATCCAAAATTTTTAACATTATTGATTGCTTTCTATTAGCGGCTATTAATGTAAAAATCACCTAACAAACTTTACTTGTTATATGATTCGTATAAAAGTAGTTTAATAAACTTTAAATAGAATGTTGTAGATACAAATAAAATGGATTGTAAAGTATTTTACCTAAAAACAATATTTTAAGATCCAAAGAGGTATAAGGTATGAAAATAAGAGTTGTCAGTTCCAAAGAAGAGATCAATACTTTGAGCCCAAATGAAGAAATAGTGCATCTTGCATTCAGACCATCCAACACGGACATCTTCTCCCTTATTATGAAGTGTCCCCAGGTTAAGGCACTCCACATTCCAAGTTCCTATAAGCGAACTATTTCCAATTCTGCAAAAATGTACCTAAAAATGCAGGGTATAGAGTTGCTCGAGGGAGATGTATGGGGACATCGTAAGGATATCAATGAGTATTCTGAAGTTTCACAAAGTGTTTATGACCGCATAAAGCAGTATCGTATGGATGGAATGCAGGAAGATGATATTGCTGACAAGATGGTAAGGGAAACCAGGCTAAGTCCGGATTTTGTTTCATTCCTAATTAAGAGCAATTAATTTTTAGGCATTGGTAAGTAAACATGGTTATATGTTATTAGGACTTATAGTTC
>CAZAMM010000007.1:0-49606 GCA_964486435.1 uncultured Methanosarcinales archaeon
GACCAGCGATCCTTGCATCAGGTTTTACTGTGATATTCGGTTTTTCAGCTCTTGTAGCATCATCATTCCCAATGCTGCGTGGTTTTGGGATCGTTACGGTGATAGCTGTAGCTTTTTCTTTATTCAGCACTATTGTTGTCCTGCCACCTATCATGGTTAACCTGGACAGGTGGAGATCAGGACGCAAAACATCAAAAAAATATAGAGAAGATAACAAGGTGAGTATATGATCACTCTTAAAGATTTAAAGTATCTTTCGATAGCAATTATATTACTTAGTAGTATGCAGTTTGCATCAGCAGGCATAGACGAGAATGTTGTCTCTGAAATTGCAAGCGATTACTACGACGTGTACGGATCCCCTAATCTGATAGCAAACCTGGCTTGTGATGAAGTATTCGAGAGAGGAGAAAAAGGCGTCCTTTATGTGAATGTACTGAACAATGGACAGGTCACAGGATTCGAGGCCAACGAAGATGATGTAGAAGATGATATCGAGGAGTATGGTGAAACACTCACCCGCACATATATGTCAAGCGAGCTTATCTCAGACAGGGCGATAACAACAGCAGATTCTATGACAGCAACACTTTCACTTACTGACCCAGATGCTCCCATAAAGATAGAACAGGATACTTTACTCCTGGGTTCACTTAACGCTGGCAAATCCCTTTCCACACCCGCCAAATTCCCTATCGAGATATATGACAATGCAAAAGCTGGCACTTACGATCTGCAGCTTTATATTGCATACAGGTCCCAGAAGGATTCTGCGGTAACACCTCCTTACGGTGATACTTACTACTGGTATGAGGATATGAACCAGACAATGGTCCTTCAAGTGGTCGTTGAAGAAGAACCGTATTTCAGGGTAGAAAATGTTGAATCTGATCTGCGGGCTGGCGATGAAAAAACCATCAATATAACATATACCAATACAGGAGAACAGATAGCACGCGAATGTATTGCACGGATAAGTGTTGTGGATCCTTTCACCACCACGGACGATCAGGCATATCTGGGGGACATGCATCCTGGGGAGTCAAGGACTGCAGTATTCGATCTAAATGTGGCAAAAGATGGAACAGTAAAGGATTATTCAATAAGCAGTGAAATAAAATATAAGGATGAAAAAGGTAAAAGCCAGTATTCGGATAATCTCAAAATACCAGTGCATGTTGGTCCTGCAGAATCTCTTAATGCCTCTGTTGCAGTTGGACTTGTGCTTCTGGTAGGTATCATCGGTACTCCGGTATTTATGATCTCCAGGAAGAAGAAGCAGAATAATTATAAGAAATATCTGGAGAACAAAGAATCAAAGGCAAATGACAAATAAGTGTATCCTATGAAAGTAGTATTATGAATAACCTGATCGAATCACTTCAACAGCTTGGTCTCACAACCTACGAGGCTAAAGTGCTCATAGCACTTACACGCTATGGTAGTGGAACTGTGGCAGACATCCATGCATTATCGGGTATCCCGCGCTCTGCTGCTTATGGTGTGCTCACCAAGCTGAAGGAAAAAGGAATCATAGAGACCCAGAACACTAAACCCATGCGTTACAAGGCAATAGCTCCGGACCAGATCATTGACAGGTTGAAGGTGAATTATGAAAAGGCTGTCGAAACATCTCTGGAACAACTTGAAAAGATCTGTAATGCACCTGATATCCCTACAGATGACGATGCAGTATGGAATATCAGCGGTGTGAAGAATGTTACTGATAAGATAGTCCAGATGTTAGACTCTGCCAGGGAAGAGATAGTACTGGCATCTACCTATCCCTCATTAGACAAGGCTATGGATGTTTATCCGATTATGGAAATTATCACGCAGAAACTACAGGAGAAGATTGATGAAGGTTTGAAGGTACGGATTACTATTAACGAAAAACAAGTTGTAAGTAAAAAGGTCCAGGGAGCTGAAGTAAGAGTATATTCAGGAGAGATAAGTGATAATCTGCTGAAGGGCGGAATTCTGCTAATTGACAACAAGGAACTTTTGATTATCACCATAAAGAACGACACCATTCCCATGAACCTTACTGCTACGTGGTACAACGGAAAAGAACAGATCTCTATTTTCAGGCATTTTATTGAGATGGAGTGGCAAGCATGCAAACCTATAGGATCGATCAATAGTGTTTAATTTTGAATACGCCTGTTCTTTTGTCCATAGGGGCATACGTAAAGGCACATGCCACACACCTTTATTTTCTCTCCTTCTCCCAGAGAGTTGATATATCTTTCACATTTACGTGCATCATATCTTATCTCACGTGGCTCTTCTTCCTTAAATTCATGTCCAGTAAAGGCTTGAACAGGACAAATATCAACACAGGCATTGCAATTTCCACACTTTGAGTCTATTATAGTATGTGAGGTTTCCAACGGGGCATCTGTCAGAATGGATACCCACCTTACCCTGGAACCATGGTTGGGAGTAATGAGCAGGCAGCTTTTTCCTATCCATCCAAACCCCGCCAGACGCGCCCCCAGCTTGTGGGAAAAGGATGCGCATAAACTTTCATCATCTATCCTCTTAGCATCAGGCAATGGTAGTACTCTGTATCCTTTATCCTGAAGATAACTTGCAACAATAGAAGCTGCAATGTCAAGCCTGTGGTTTGTGATCTCGTAGCAATGATGATAGTTCAAAGCTACTGAGTGCTGTGATCTGTCAGGCAGCCTGTCAACTATGTCTTTAAAAAGAGGGATTCAGAGGGACATTGAATAAGGATAGGATTCCATTTCACTCCCACCCTGCTGAATGATGAAGTCCCTTGCCCTGGACAGATCGGCCACACCACAGTAAAATATACCATTGGCCTTTGCCAGATTTTGTATCCCTTTATTAAGGTCCATGAAAAGAACATATATTTGTATCTGATATATTTTTTGGAATCAGTACATTTATGAGCCTTCCCGCCGTCCCTCCTATCAATGAAGGATAGTGAAAAGGAAATAATCTCCACTGTTAAGTATGTCTCTCACATGAAGTCAGAGTTCATGCTTTCAGAGATACAAAATTACATTACAAGTGACATGTCCGTTGAACAGATTTATAGCATTGTTAAGCCACTTTTGTATGAGTTGGGCATTGATGCCATCCCCGAAGGTTCTGATATCAGGCTTATGCTTGCTTCTCCTGCAACAGTAATGCAACTTACAGAAGAAGAAGTAAAGAAAACTGAAATTTTTCTCAGATCCGCAGTGGTCTCGGCAAAACTTCAGACAATCATAGAACAGTACATCAGCAAAAAGACTGCAAAGCGATGGGATGATCCGGTTGTCCTGGACAGGATAAGAAAAGCTGTTGTTAGCCAGAAGAACGTGTACTGGAAAGAAGGCAGTTCCAGGCAGATATCTTATGAAAAAGGATACAATGTGCTGGGATATCTTGCTTATCAGTTCCCGGTGTATTTTGTGCAGTTCCAGCACATGCTATATGAGATGGCGCAGGCCGGTATACTCAAAGATCGCATGAAGGTACTTGATGTGGGGACTGGTCCTGGGACAGTGCCTCTGGCTATTGCCGATTTCTATAAACGGCTGGAAGGTTGTAAAGCCGATATCTACTGTGTGGAACTGTACGACGAGAATATCGAAGCTTTCAACTCCCTTGTCCCACAATATGTTCCCGATCAGATAACTATCCACGAACCTATAAGATCAGATATACGTGAAATAAGACCAGAAACTCTGCCTG
This sequence comes from uncultured Methanosarcinales archaeon, assembly GCA_964486435.1. GTDB lineage: Archaea > Halobacteriota > Methanosarcinia > Methanosarcinales > Methanosarcinaceae > Methanomethylovorans. Next base: position 3,712 of record CAZAMM010000007.1, read on the forward strand.
AGAATATCGACCTTATGGTGTTCTCGAATGTACTCAATGAGATCAAAGATATCACCATAGAGGAAAAAGCTGATATCGTGCTAAAAATGGCTCAATGGCTGGCATCTGACGGCAGTATACTTGTAATAGAGCCCGCTGACAGAGCTAACTCAGTGGAGCTGCGCAGGCTGAGCATTGCGCTTAAGGAAGCTGGTCTTGGCATATATGCCCCATGTTCCTTTATATGGAATGCAGGCTGCAGTCTCGAAGAGTGCTGGAGCTTCGGGCAAAAACAAGACATCAATCCAACACTCCTGATGCGCAAACTTGCAGAGTGTGATGAGCCGTACCGCTATATCAATACTGACATTAAGTATTCTTATTTTATAGTAAGAAAGGACGGGGTCACCAAAGAGTGTTACAGGGTCCCTCCCAAGGCAAAGTTTGCACGTTTCTCCAAAATGGGTACGCACAAAGATAAGCGTATCAATGTAGTATGTTCTCTTATGTCAGGTGACCTGGGAGATGAGAAGTACAGCCTTTACAAGCTGTGCGATGGCACTTCCAGAAAAGCAGTATATGCAGTACTTCCATGGCACAATGTGACTGAGGACAACAGTCTTATCAAACGAGCTGATTACGGAGAGATACTGGAGCTTTATAATGTGCTTGTGAACTATAATAAGGAAAAAGACGCTTATAATCTTCTCCTTAGCAAAGGGAGTATAGTTAGCCGGGTTACTGATGAAAAAGACGATTAATTATCTTTTTATCCCTTTTTCTCTTCCCTGATCTGTTATTTATTTGTTGATAACTACGAATTTATTTGAAGCTTTAGAAGTTCTTTAATATGTGTGCGCCATATTATAAATTGTCAGTTCAGGAGGATGAAATCCATGAACATATCACAATTAATAATATACGGGTCAATAGCTGTGCTTCTTGTCTGCATGGCAGGAGCAACATCGTTTGCATCCAACACGGCAGCTTCCGAGCCTGCGATGATAATCACAGATAAGGTCATATATTCTACTGTAGGCAGTATGAGTCAAAATGCTGTGACTATCGCTGAAATAGATGCAATGAACGTTGATCCAGGATATTATCATATGATGTTGCAACCCGGGACCAGCGGGAACTTCACAGTTACCGTGATCAACAAGAAAGACGTTGCAATCACAGTGAACCCGAAGATGGTTGCCACACCATACACCTACAGTTACATGGACGAAAGCTGGGTCGCAATGAATCCCGCGCAGAAAGTTCTTGAGGCAGGAGAAAAAGCACAGTTCGAAATAAGGGTATCTATCCCTGAGGATGCTAAAGTCTGGAACTATGCTGCAACAATAACCTTTATGGAAAATGTATCTGAAGGCGATGGATTGTACCCGGTATTTCCAGTTTCAGTGCAGCTGAACGTTGATGTCTGGGTGCCGCCGCAGGTGCAGATACTCACAGCATATATATACGACAGGGTGGAAGCAGGCAAGATACACGACTATGAGATCATGCTCAGGAATATCGGTGATTCGGAAATATCTATTGATCCGAAGGTCGTGGAGAACGTGTACTACCCCATGCCCGCTGAGGCAAGGCCAGTGGCTATGGACACCGTATTATCTATGCCATACTATGGCGGATACGGGCAGGCCTTCGGAAAAGATGCAATCACTATAACAGGCCCCTCAACCATAAAACCGGGGGAAACAGCTGTTCTAAAAGTACAAGTTAAGGTATCTGCTGATGCAAAAGGAGATTTCTCAGGCAGTATTGACCTGAACATGAATGACCCTGGCATCCAGGATTATGAAGAAATGGTATACCTTAACTTCCATGTGGCAGTGCAGCCTGAAAAGGCCTACGAGATTCCATTCAAGGTAAATGATAATGCAACAGTCATTATTGAGCTAAGTGCATATACATATGATGCATACGCTTCAAACAGCATTGCAGACCCAGCCTTTGAAGTAAAGGTCACAGGTCCACAGGGCAAGGAGAGCACAGTTGTACAAAAAGCTGTTGAATATGCAGGTTCTGTTACGATGGGAAATGTCTCCTATCCTGTCTTTAAAGCATCCGGGAATAATTCAGAATATCAGTCATACTCAAAGAGATATGTGGAAACATATACAGTACAGGCATCTGCGGGTGAATGGACGCTGTCAGTAATGCCACATAACACAGAAAACTTTGAGTACTCTATAAGTGTCGAACCTTCCGAATGAAACGAGGTGAAGTTGCCAGCCCGACGGAAGCTAGAGGGGAAGCTGGCACCACACACCTTTTTGACTATGGTGGATATGCGTACCGTCATTTGGTGGCAGGGCAAAAGCTTTTTGATCAATGTTAAATCCTGCCAGGAAACTTCCCAGCATTTGCTTTTTATCTGCGTGTATCTTTAGCTGCAGGTAATCATGCGTATAGCTGGAGGGTATGCCTATAACAGCATCAGAGATACCCCATAAAGTTTCTAACATCGGACATGGCTGTTCTGTGACGATCATGCAGACCGGATCATCCACATAACTGTTTTTGAGAGCTTCTTTGTCGTAGAAAATGATGTTGCCCATAACGAAAGAATCGTTACGCTCACTGTACTGCTTTATAACATGTTGGTCTTGAGAATCTTCGCCTATCATTTTTCCTTTATGGTAAACCTTTATGGTATTTACTGGCCAGTCGTATCCTTTGTCAACCAAAAAAGACAACACCACATCAGAACTCAGCACTCTCCTTATTCCAGCATTGTACTTCCGACCAATCATCTTGCAGCCCATCTGTTCGTCCAGTATTTCAAGCCTTTTTATCTTAACTATATCTATTGCGTCAAGATATATTACATCACATACACCTTTGATGGATCCCAATTGATCTTTTGCGGATTCTATTACCTTTATTTGTTGGTTTGTTTTTGTGACTGAATGTATCATGTGTTAAAATAATAATTTATATTATTTAAAATACTATCATAACTTAGTTAATAATAGACACATATAGGCTTAAAGAATGCAGTGATATGGCAAGACAAAATGTATCAAAAATAAGTAATAATGTCTTTGCCATAGTAAATTCATAAAGTATTATATATTGATATGTCTGTGAAATATTATAACATATTAAATGAGTTCCCTTACAGTAGTTTTAAATACAAAAAAACACTAAGACGTTCTATATCCTACGAACGATTGTGGGAACCATCAAAAGGAGAACACACCAGTTCTTCGCCTCCGCAGGATGCCAGTCATAAAGCCACCCAACATCATTCCCCTCAATTCTACGCTGGCATCCTTCTGCTCTTTATCAAGATATGGAATGCAACATTTTGTGATATGCTACCTTTTCGGTCAATTCTACCTTCTGATCTTTGAAATTGTATCTTAAACCATATCCAGACCTTGATCAATAGGAATAATCCTTGTAAACTTACAGTGTGGACACGAAAAATGTATGTATCTCTCAGAACATGTAATAACCAGATACGATGAGAGACTTTATAGAACAGCTAAGAAGCAATGGCAAGATCACGGAGATCAGGCAGAGAGTTTCAAGGGAGTTCGAAGCACCCAGAATAGCAAAAAATACTCCGGGACCTGTGTTTTTCCATGATATAGAAGGAAAGAAAGCGATCATGAACCTTTTAGGTACGCGGGATGAGCTGGCAGCCATGTTCAAAGTGCCCCGGGACATGATCATTCAGAGACTCTCTGAGATACAGCCGGACGGGGAAGTCGTAATAGTTTCCGAGTCCCCTACCATGGAAGTTGTGGATGAAGAGGTTGACCTGTACAGTCTTCCTATAATGAAGCATTTTGCAAAGGACGGCGACCTGTACATCACTGCCGGTATCGTGGTCAGTGAATACGAGGGTTCCATGAATGCATCTATCCATCGTTTGATGGTGCTTGGCAAGGACAAGCTGGCTGCAAGGCTTGTGCCTCCACGACATACTTATGTATTGCATAAAAAGGCAGCATCCAAAGGGGAGAGGCTTCCTGTCGCCATCGTCATCGGCGCAGATCCGGCAATTACGTTCGCATCAACAACCCGTGTGCCACTTGGCAAGGAGTTCCACTATGCTGCAGCTCTAAAAGGTGCCCCGGTGGAATTGTTCGCATGTTGTAATGGCGTAAAGGTCCCGCATGCTGAGATCATCCTGGAAGGTTACATAGATCCGGCAGAGCGTGTGCCGGAAGGACCATTTGTCGATATCACCGGTACTTACGATGAGATCCGTCCTGAACCTGTGATCCACATTACAAGGATCATCCACAGAAAAGACCCCATCTATCACGGCATCCTGCCAGCAGGACCGGAACACCTGCTTATGATGGGCGTGCCGTACGAACCGAAGATATACAGGGCAGTGAGTGAGGTGACAACGGTGAAAAACGTGGTGCTCACAGAAGGCGGATGCTGCTACCTGCATGCTTTGGTGCAGATCGAGAAACAGACCGAAGGCGACGGTAAGAACGCTATAATGGCTGCTTTTGCGAGCCACACCAGTCTCAAACATGTGGTGGTAGTGGACGAGGACATCGATATCTTCGATCCTAAGGATGTGGAATTTGCCATTGCAACCCGGGTAAAGGGAGATATGGACGTCATGATAATTCCAAATGTGAGGGGAAGTTCCCTTGACCCACGGGGTGCTCCGGATGGTACGACCACAAAGATAGGCATAGATGCCACTAAAGTCCTGAAACATGCGGAGATGTTCGCAAGGGCGAAGATGCCCGAGTAGGTGTACCATGTACCTTACAAAAGAAGAACAGGCAATGCTGGATGGAGAAGAAGGGATAACAATCCAGAAGGCCATTGAGATACTCGTCGCCCTGGGAGACATTTATGGTGCTGACAGGCTTATTCCTGTCAAAAGCGCACAGATAGCAGGTGTTTCATACAAGACCATAGGCGATGCCGGAATGGAATGGATATCAGATCTGCACGGGAAAGTTAGAATACCTTCCATACTCAATCCAGCAGGAATGGACTTGCGGGAATGGAAAAAAATGCGGATAGATCCGGAATTTGCATACAAGCAGCAGTTGATCATAGAAGCATACGAAAAGCTGGGTATAAGCACCAAATGTACATGCACTCCCTATTATCTTGAAGGGTTCAATGCCACCTACAGAGACCATCTTGCTTGGAGCGAATCTTCTGCTGTCTCTTATGCCAATTCCGTCATCGGAGCAAGGACAAATCGTGAAGGTGGGCCGTCTGCTCTTGCTGCAGCTCTTGTGGGTAAGACAGCCAATTATGGTTATCATCTGGATGAGATGCGAGAACCCACAGTGTCGGTTACAGTGGAGTGTGAACTGGTGGGCTCTGACTACGGTGCACTTGGATACATAGCAGGGAATATAGTAGGTAGCAAAGTGCCTTTGTTCATCCTGAAGGGAAAGCCTGAAAATGAAGAACTGAAATCTCTGGGTGCTGCCATGGCTGCATCTGGTGCTGTTGCCCTGTACCATGTGGAAGGCGTTACCCCTGAAGCAATGATGAACAAATTTGCAAGACCCGATGAGAAAATTGTGATAGAAGAAAGCCAGATAAGAGAGGTATACGACAGAACAAAACCCGATATCAAAGACCTGGATATCATAACCATCGGCTGTCCGCATTGCTCCCCGGCTGAGCTTTCCGTTATTGCAGGATTGCTTGAAGGGAAAACAGTCAATAAGGAAGTATGGATCTGTACTTCCAGGGAAGTTGCAAATAAAAATCCTGAAGTTGTAAGGTGCATTGAAAAGAGCGGGGCAAAAGTGGTCTGCGATACATGCATGGTGGTATCACCGGCAACTGAAAAATATAAGACCATGATGGTTAATTCCGGAAAGGCCCTGGCATACGTTCCCGGGATGTGTGGAGTGCCCACACTTTTTGGAGACATACAAAGGTGCATCCGGGAGGCGTTGAAGGAATGAAGGTCAAATGCCGTACCATTGCCCGTGGATGTGCAGAGGGACAAGTGCTGATCACACACGATCCCATCTCTTTTTTGGGAAACTTAGACCCAAAGACCGGTAAAGTGGTGGATGCCAATCATGAACTTTTCGGACAGTCGGTCAGGGATAAGATATTAGTCTTCCCTCATGGAAAAGGCTCGACTGTGGGTTCCTATGTAATATACCAGCTCTTTAAGAATGGAGCTGCCCCTGCAGCCATGATCAATCTGGAATCTGAGCCTATAGTTGCAGTGGGTGCTATTATTTCTGCCATCCCACTGGTCGACAGACTGGAGAAGGACCCATATTCTTTCCTGAAGGATGGGATGTGTATAAAAGTAAATAGCAGCGAAGGTTATGTAGAAGTAACTGAAGGATAGTAGACCTGGTGATGCAAAAAGTTAGTGAAAAAGTGGTGTATCAATGGATATTTGTTTGCGGTGGAAAAGAAAGAACGCTTTCAGCTTGGCTGCGCTTGCACCTCTGTTGCCCAGTATACGCAGAGTTAAAACACCAACTGATGGTATAATGATCTACAGCCTGGTTACAAGGCAGGCAGCGAGCGTCTTCAGGGAAGTGGAGAATGCCACCACAAATTCTATTTTCATAGCAGGTGGACCTCACCCGTCTGGAGATCCAAAAGGTACTTTGAAGTATTTTGATTATGTTGTGATAGGAGAGGGTGAAGAAACTCTTCCAGAACTTGTAAGAGCGTTACAGGAAGAGAGAGATGTGAGCACTGTGAAAGGTATTGCCTATAAGGGTACCGACGGGAAAATAATCTACACCCCTAAAAGAAAGCCAATAGAACTGGACGATTATCCCTGCTTTGACCCGCATCTTATCAAGGCTCCCATAGAGATCAGCCGGGGATGTCCATGGAAATGTAAATACTGCCAGATCCCACAAATGTTTGGCTGTAAGGTAAGACACCGCAGCATAGATTTCATAGTGAAGTATGCTCAGCATTACAGGGACCTGAGGTTTGTTTCATCCAACTCCTTCGCGTATGGAAGTGATGGTGTACATCCGAGGTTCGATAAGGTGGAAAAGCTACTGGAAGCTTTGTATGCGATGAAAAACAAGGACATTTATTTCGGCACTTTTCCTTCGGAAGTGAGGCCAGAGTTCGTGACGGATGGATCTCTGGAAATGGTGAACAAGTATTGTACCAATGACAGGATCAGTCTTGGTGCACAGTCTGGCAGTGAACGTGTTCTCAGAGATATCCATAGGGGCCACAGTGTGAGGGAAGTGGAAATAGCCGTTGAACGCTGTTTCGAACATGGGATCACGCCTACTGTAGACTTTATCCTAGGTTTCCCTGATGAGACCGAAGAAGAACAGCAGATGAGCCTGGAACTCATAAAGTGGATATGCATCAAAGGCGGTGAGGTGAGGGCACATTATCTTGAACCGTTACCCGGAACCCCTTATGCACATGTGTCACCGAGCAAGGTCAGCGAGAAGGTCAACAGTGAGCTGGGTAAGCTTGCTCTGAACGGCAAAATCACGGGTTCGTGGGAGTGAAAAATCTGTAGGATCGAAGCATATTTGTTTTCAAAGAAGATGCTCTTCGAACTTCCCATTATAAAATACCATTACTCTCACTTTTCCACCTTTTTTCATATTTCGCATCATGTGGTCATAGATGCTCTGGACATGTTTCAGGCGATTTTTTTTGAAATGTTCAGAAACTGCTTCAAAAAACCATATCTGATGTTTCAGGTATGCTGTTTCGTACTCTTTTGTCAGGGACGCTATCCTGGTGCATTCTTCATCAGTTATATCTGAATGATAGCATCCATGCTCGTTCAGACCGCTGATCTGCCTCCAGTCCACTTTTCCGGATTCATCTGCTTCTCTGTGCAGCATATAGGGATAAAGCCTGCATATCAAGGGCCTCTCATCGTAGATCAGGCATCTGCCCCCTTCAAGGAATACGCACGATCCATCTGCTCTGGTCTGCAGGGCATAACCCGAAACATAGAAAGTACCATTGTTATCACAAAATTCAAAATATGGTGCAGGCTTCAATGTATCAGGTGATTTGTCCCTGATACGGCGAACGTCCTGATCCAGCAGAAAAATATGATCATTGAACTCATTGGTACAGCATTTTGCGCACATATCACACTCAAAGCCTACCTCTTTGATGATCTCACAGAACTTTTCCATGGGATATTCCTGCAGATCATGGAGCTCTTTTCTTACGTCAAGTATCTGTTCTTCTATATATGGTCTGGTTACAATGAACAACTCCATTGATGATGAGCAACATTTGTCCGAAACGTTATTAAGTCTATCTTCAATGTATTTCGAAGGTGTTCCACAGCAAAGTCAAAAAAGAGTAATGTTCCCGTAAAGTTTAATTATGAGCATCGCCTCTAATGCTAAACTTACTTATGATTACATTATCGACATTCAAATACTACATGAGGATTCATAATGGGTAAAACAGGCAGCATAGTATGGGCAAAGGTCAAAGGAAGAAAAGGTAGGACCATAAAGGTAAAGAAAGCAGAGGAAGCTAAGGCACACCCCGGCCCTGCACAGAGGTACATGGCATCCGGTGCAAAGCGGAGATTCATCAGACGCTCTCCGAAATCTATCGTTAAGTAAAGATCTTTCTTTTTTCAATGCAGGGTGGCAAAAGTGTTTTCGACATCACTCTGCGATTTTCTACTCTTTGCCCCAAAGAGGGTTCGATAAGAATCACGCGTAAAGATTATATAGAACTACAATCATTAAAAAACGTCTGATAGAACTAATCCCTTATTACACTATTAAAGGAGGATAAAAATAAATGGCAGGACAGATGGCTGGACAGCCGATTTTCATCTTAAGAGAAGGAAGCCAGAGAACAAAAGGCAGAGAAGCTCAGAGCAACAACATTATGGCCGCAAAGGCAGTTGCAGAAGCAGTGAGGACTACCCTGGGACCAAAAGGCATGGACAAGATGCTGGTTGACAGTCTCGGAGATGTTGTTATCACCAATGATGGTGCAACCATCCTTAAAGAAATGGATATAGAGCACCCGGCTGCAAAAATGATCGTCGAGGTTTCCAAGACCCAGGACGATGAAGTAGGTGACGGTACCACCTCCGCAGCGGTAGTAGCAGGAGAGCTGCTTAAGAAAGCAGAAGAGCTCATTGAGCAGGATGTTCACCCAACTATCATAGCTTCCGGATACAGACTTGCCTCTGAAAGGGCTGCAGAAATCCTTCAGACCCTTGCAAGGGAAGTAACTATCGATGATGAAGACATTCTTCTGAACATCGCCGGAACAGCAATGACCGGAAAAGGAGCAGAAGCTTCCAAGAATGTACTTTCCAGGATTGCAGTATCCGCGATCAAGAGCATTGTTGATATCGATGGCCAGAACAAGGTCGACATGGACAACATCAGCATTGAGAAGAAAGTAGGAGCACGTATCGAGGAATCCGAGCTCATCACCGGCATGATCATTGACAAAGAGCGTGTGCACAGCAACATGCCAAAGAAAGTTGCAAATGCAAAGATCGCTCTTATCAACACGGCCATCGAGCTAAAGGAAACCGAAGTTGACGCAGAGATCTCAATAACATCTCCTGAGCAGTTACAGTCCTTCCTTGACCAGGAAGAGAAGATGATCAGAAGCATCGTTGAGAAGATCGTTGCAAGTGGAGCAAATGTCGTATTCTGCCAGAAGGGCATTGATGACATGGCTCAGCACTTCCTGGCCAAGAGCGGTGTTCTGGCAGTAAGGCGTGTCAAGAAGAGCGACATGCAGAAACTGGCAAGGGCAACAGGCGGCAGGCTCATCACTAACATTGACGAGATCGTAGCTGAGGATCTGGGCAAAGCTGAACTGGTAGAGGAGAAAAAGGTCGGCGGCGACGAAATGACTTTTGTCACAGGCTGCGACAACCCCAAGGCAGTATCTATTCTGCTGCGCGGCGGTACTGAGCATGTAATTGACAACATCGAGAGAGCACTCCACGACGCACTTAGAGTGGTCGGAGTTGCCATAGAAGATGAGAAGCTGGTAGCCGGCGGCGGTTCACCTGAAGTGGAGCTTGCACTGAGACTTTACGAATATGCAGCAACCCTCAGCGGCAGGGAACAGCTTGCAGTTAAGGCATTCTCCGAGGCACTGGAGATCATCCCCAGAACACTTGCAGAGAACGCAGGACTTGACCCAATAGACAAGCTCATGGAGCTGCGTGCTCACCACGAGAAGGGATCAAAGACCGCAGGTCTTAATGTGTACACTGGAGAAATCATTGATATGTGGGAAGCCGGTGTTGTGGAACCCCTCAGGGTCAAGACCCAGGCAATCAATGCAGCTGCAGAGTCTGCTGTGATGATCCTCAGGATCGATGATATCATTGCTTCAACCCGTGCGCCTGCAGGTCCAGGTGCTGAAGACATGATGCCAAACATGCCACCAGGAATGGGCGGCATGGGCATGGACTAAACATCTTAGAATAGAACACAGAGCGCAGTACATCTGCGCTTATATCTCTTTTTATTTATTCTCAATAAATTATTTTTCAATACAGTGCAGTATATCTGCCGGATTATACCGTGCTTTTATGATCCTGGTCCTTCCACGCATTCCCTTTCCAGAAAAGTCTGCATCTATGTACTGCAAAGCGTTGAGCTTCTCCACCAGCTCGTAGAAGCGAGTGTATCCAAGACTTGTTATTTCATGGAATTCCTTATAAAGTTCCCCAGTCTGAGAATCCTTACCTTGGGCTATCAGCCGTAGCAATGTTTTCTCATGTCCATTAAGTGAACCTATACTTCTGCACAAGTGTAAAAGACGGGAGGCTTCGTATGCTTTTTCCACATCTTCTATAGAAACTGTGCGACTTGCTTTCCTCTCTGCATTCAGGCCAGCCCTCTTTAGAAGATCTATGCCTATGCGCAGATCGCCTGTAAGGTCTGTATACTGAACTATCTTTTCCTGTACCTCAGATGGTACAACATGCAGGAAGAACGCATGGTGCACCCTGCTATTGATAATATCCTGTACCTCATTGTACTCATACCTTGGAAAAGCTATCTCCTCCGGCAAAAAGACCGATCCGACCCTGGGGTCGAACTTGTACATGGTACCAGTATCGCTCACAATGGCTATAACCCCGATACGTGCTCCGGGATATTGTTCATGTGCCCTCAGAAGAGAGTACATAACCTCATCGGCATGACCTTCATGAAAAAGGTAGTTAATATCATCAAGGGCAACCACCAGTATCTTGTCAGATGCTATAAGATGATTCACTACCTTCTGAAAGACTTTTCCAAAAGACACTCCGGAAGAGGGAGGAGAAACCTTTAGCAGATTTTCGTATATTTTGGCCATAACGGCAAAGCGGGTTGAATCTATCTGACAGTTGACCTTCACAAAGACTACGTTTTTGACATGTTCCTGTAGTTCACCGAATACCTTTTTTATAGCTGTTGTCTTTCCGGTACCCGGGGGACCGCTTATTAGACAGTTTAGAGGCCTCATTCCTCTTGCTGCTGGCCTGAGAGCAAATTTGAGTGACTGCAGCTGACTATCTCTGTGAGCAAAATATTCCGGAACGTAGTCTAGTTCAAGTATTTCGGGATCCCTGAAAATAGTTTCGTCCCACATTAACATGTCCTTGCTCAATGAGGTGCCTCCTTGTCCATTAAGTAAATTACATTATATTAATATAAAATCTTGTTTCAGTTAGCTTCTGAAAGACATGTCTGAAAACTCAGTATCATGATCTCAGAGGTATTTTCTCATTACAATAGCATCTGAATGAGTCAAATCATTGAAAAAACCATGTAACCTTTTTATTTCCCTGAAGCCATTGTTCTCATATATCCGTTTTGCAGCTATCCATTGAACTGAAACTATCAGGATCAGGCTCGAAATATTGTAGCTTTCAGTGATCTTTCTGGAAAGTTCTGAAAACAACAACTTGCCATATCCTTTTCCGCGATACTTTTTAAGGATGCCTATGGACGAGATGTACAGCTCTGAACCAGTAGCATCATGGACATTGTTGATGCTGTGGTTCAGATTAAACATATCTTCGTGTATATTTTCTGCATAACTCCAGATCTCTGAAGATATGTATCCGCAAATACTTCCTTCTACTTCCAGGATCAGGAACCCATCCGGAAAAGTTGTGATACGGTCTTTAAAGACCTTTAAGTCCTCATACACGTTCTCACAAAAGGATTCGTGTTCTATATCCATTATATGTTCTATATCGTTTACTGTAGCCTTCCGTATCAATACACCTTCCAACGAACCACCCATCAAAAAATATATAATTGCATTCTTATACCGATTTTCACACAGCAAGTTTAGCTATATCCGAAACAGTTTCTACAAGCGCCTCTACTTCTTCCATAGTGTTGTACAGAGCAAAGGATGCACGTACTGTGCCTTTAAGGTCAACGCTCTGTATTGCGGGCATGGCACAATGGTAACCACTGCGTACGCATATCTTACGTGTCTGGTCAAGTATAATGGCCACATCATGAGGATTCATGCCCTGTACATTGAAAGGCACAACAGCTGCCCTATTTTCAGGACCATACACCTGCACCTGAGGAATTTCAGCTAGCATAGAAGCAGCTTTCTTTGCAAGCGTTGTTTCGTGCCTCTCTATATTCTCAATACCTGCATCCTTTACATACTCCACAGCTCTGCCAAGGCCAATGACCCCGGGGATATTGGGAGTACCGGCCTCAAAGCGTGCAGGACTTGCCTCTATCTGATAACTGTCTATTGACACAGAACTTACCATGCCTCCACCTAAGTACATTGGTTCAATTGAATCGGGATCCCTGAGACAGAGAACACCAGTGCCCTGCGGACCCAGCAATCCTTTATGTCCTGGAGTTACCAGAAAATCCATTCCTAATTCATTCATGTTCAGTGGCATATGTCCTGCGGACTGCGAAGCGTCTATGAGCACCTGTGCACCATTTTTATGCCCGATCCTGGTTATCTTGCTGATATCCTGGATGGAGCCGAAAACATTTGTCACATGGTTGACAGCCACAAAACGTGTTTTATCAGTCATTGCTAGATCGATCTGTTCAGGTTCCATTACTCCTTCTTCATCAGCCTGTACAACTGTTACGTCGACCCCATGGTCACGTAACCTTAACCAGGGCAATAAATTAGAATGATGTTCCACAATTGATACGATCATATGGTCCCCAGGATGCCACTGCATGCCATAAGCTACCATATTGATACTCTCTGTGGCATTCCGGGTGAAGATAGTTCCTGCAATATCGGAGTTAAGGAACGATGCAACTGTTTCTCTGGCATCTTCGTACTTATCTGTAGTCATCCGTGCAAGCCTATGGGCCCCTCTGCCATGGTTGGCGGCATATTCGTAGAAAAATTCATCCATTGCTTTTACTGCCGGTACAGGCGTCTGTGTTGTGGCAGCATTGTCCAGATATATAAATTCCTCAAGAAGAGGGAAATCTTTTCTTATTGCTGGCAGATCGTACATGCGACCTAATACGCCAGCCTGTAAAAAATAGTTTTGCAGACTATTTCGCCTGAAGACCACCGACCATGAAACGGTACAGGTCCATATCTTCTGGGTCAAGCCTGCCTTTTATGACCCCACCTACCACTGTATAACAAGCAGTGGATGAACGGCAGGAGTCGTGTTTCCTACTTTTCTCTTGTGTTTTTGTATTCATATTACACCTCATCTCTTTTTTAGACAGGACAAGCCTTCTGACATTGTTAGTATTATATACATAATAAACATATTTATTTTATGTGGCTTGCTGGACATTACATTTGGTTTTAAATATATAAATAACTGGCGCCAACATGATATCTGAGCAATATCGGCGTCGCAAAACATATAATACATGCAGGAGAGTTTCGATACTAATGCCTGAGATTATCATAGACGAATCACTTACCTATATAGAAGGGACCCAGCGTGTGTTCACTGAAGAGGAAACCCTGCAAAGGGTGCAGCCAATGCTTAAAGATATTGGAGTAACCCGTATTGCAAATATCACCGATCTTGACAGGATAGGCATACCCGTGTTTTCCAGCATTCGGCCCAGCGCTGCCGAAGGTGCTATCTCCGTATACTCCGGCAAGGGATCCAATGAGGTGCAAGCGCGTATATCTGCAATGATGGAAAGCTTTGAGCGGTGCCTTGCAGAACGCAGCGGCGTTAATAAAAACGTGCAGGAGAGTATAGTTTCCAAAGAGTTCATAGAAACACCGGAAATTGCCAGTGGTAGTTATAGTCTTATAGAACCCCACTCACTCCTGCTATCTGAAAAACTTATGCCTGCTTCTCGTATTGAATGGACTACCGGCTGGGACCTGCTGAAAAAAGAAGAGGTTCTGGTGCCTTCTAATGCCGTATATCATCCCTATGATACCCCTGGACTTTCTGTGAAGCTCTTCCGTACCAATACGAATGGTCTGGCTGCAGGCAATACTATTGAAGAAGCTATTTTTCATGGATTGCTGGAAGTCTTGGAAAGGGATGCCTTAAGCATTGCAGAGTTCAATCGTTTTCCCGGAAAGGAAATAGTGCTCACTGAAGACGACGGGGAAAACTACAGACTTGCTCAGATGTGTAAAGAGAATGGTATTGACATCAAACTCTGGCTGCTGTTCCATGATACTGATGTTCCTACAGTGGTAGCTGCTCTGGACGATATGCAGCTAAAGGACCCAGCGCTGCTTGTAATGGGTGCGGGATCCCACCTAGATCCTTCCATAGCTGTGAGGAGGGCTATTACTGAAGCTGCACAGTCAAGAGTTGTACAGATACATGGTGCCAGGGAGGATACTGAAAGGGAGAAGTTTGTTAGGGATATCGGCTATGAGCGCATCAAACGTATGAACAGCTACTGGTATGAAGAAGGGGAAAAAGTATACCTTAAAGATATCAAGGACCTGTCCAATGACCGTCCTTGTGCTAATATTGCTCTGTTGCTTGAAAAGATAGGCAATGTAGCAGAACGTGCAGTAGTTGTCGATCTTTCCAGAAAGAGTATTGGAGTACCAGTAGTACGGATCATAGTGCCTACATTCGAAGTGTACACTATTGACCGCGAACGCATGGGTGGCAGGATAAAGAAAGCCCCTCGCAGAAAACTGTCTGCAGAAGAAAGACCCTGGAAGCGGAGAATGGCCCATTGATGACCAATAAGAGGATCGTAGTGTTCACTGGCACCAGCATAAGCCATCAGGAGGCGGAGAAGCTGCTGGATGCCACATACAAACCCCCCATCTTCAGGGATAATATAGACGATGTGCTCCGTGAAGGTTATGAGATCATAGGAATCATTGACGGCATTTTCTTTAACAGGGCTGCTGTAGCACACAAGGAGATCATTAAAGCCCTTGAAGCTGGTGTAAAGGTTGTTGGGGGCAGCAGTATGGGGGCTTTGAGGGCCTCTGAGCTTGATGTACATGGTATGATAGGTGTAGGAAGAATATACGAATGGTACAGGGATGGTGTCATCGAGGACGATGATGAAGTCGCAGTGGCTACTAACCCCGATACTTTTGAACCGGTGTCTGCCCCTATGGTGAACATACGCGAAACATTAAAAACTGCATCACGAGAAGGAATTATATTTCCAGCTTCATGTTCTGAACTAATTAAGATAGCAAAGAAGACACAATACGGGCAGAGAAGCTATCTTGGAGTAGTGCAGGAGGGAACAAAGGCCGGAATAATTTCGGAAGAAATAGGGAAAAAACTTTTGGACTATTGCCGTAACCATGAGACAGATGTTAAAAAACAAGATGCTATTATGGTACTTAATAAGATCAAAGAGATAGGAAATGTTTAATGGAGGATTTTGATAAGCCACTTTTTTAATCTATTTATACAATTTTTTACAGGATTTTTTCCAATAGGTACAAAAGCTGGCACTTCAAATCGCTACCATCAATGGTAAAATGACATGCAGCACTACATCTGCCGAGAAGTGAGATATGATGGCCGATTCTAAACCCTTTTTCCAATAGAGCCATCCGAATATAATTCCACCAACAGCGTTCAGAATAATGGTTCGGACAATTACCAGCGGTGTGAGTGCTGTTATAGCCATTACTGCCGGTAAATGGCCAATGCCAAAAATAAAAGCTGCTATGATAATAGCTAACCACATACCTGTTCTTGTTGGTTTTCCTTCTTCTGTTGATCTGATCCTGGAGATCATCCATGCAATGAGGGTCATTACGAATAATCTTAACAGGACCTCTTCATTTATCCCGCCATAGAACGATGCAAGGAATCCCTGCCATGCAGGAGGGTTTATTGAAGCCTGAGTCAGATTGATCGGTACGCCGGCAAAGGAAAACAAAAGATCAAGTCCGATTATAAGGATACCGGCCAGAATTCCAAGCCCGATCGATATTCCAATTATGGACTTCAAATAGCTTTTAACTTCCCGCCCTTCAAGCCACCCTTCAAGGATCGGGAGGCCAAGTCCGATTTTTCTGGCAAGATGAAGGCCGATAAAGATAGCAACACCGAACAGGACCACACTCTGGACAAGCTGAGCAGCCAGGAGGACGTATAAAGGTACAGGCAAATTCTGAAGTAATTCTCCCTGAAGAGTAAGAGTATAAGGCAGTACAGCTATCGTGCCAAAGATACATGCAATTAATAAAATCAGGAATAATTTTCTGTCTGTTTCCATATTAGATCTCCGTATTGCCTGTAAATCCTCTAATGATCAAAATCAATTGCCCAAAGTATCAATATCCTATTTTACATACCCTTGATCCCATCTCTTTTTATCATTCAGCGTTCTTTACCTATCGAGAAGGCTTTTCCAATATCATGTCCAATGCCGTAGTAGCTCCTGTTCCCTGTCCCATATATGATCGGCCGGATCTTTTCTATATCGGGATTTCCGTTTTCGTCCAGTACGGACTCTTCTGCCTTGATATCGATTATCTCTCCTACAAACAGGGTGTGAAGCCCTATTTCAAGAGTGTGGAGCAGTCTGCATTCGATAACTAAAGGGAACTCTCCGACATAGGGGGCAGATACAAGCTCACTCCTTACAGGGGTCAGACCAGTTGCCTTGAATTTATCTTCATCCCTTCCGCTTGCGAGGCCAAAGTGATCGGCTTCTTGTACATGGTCTTCGGAAGGAATGCTTACGGTAAATGCCTTATTTTCTATGATGCCTCCATAGCTGTAGGTAGCCTTGCGTAACGATACGCTGATACAGGGAGGAGCAGAACAGCAGATCCCGGCCCAGGCTACGGTCATGGCATTTGGCTTTCCGTTCATGTCATATGTACCGACAACCCATGTTGGTGTCGGGAAAGCTAGTGTCTTTGCTCCGATCGATCGTTTCATAGTTTAATATCCTTTTAAATGATATAAAATAGTTATTGAGCACACAGCAGTTACATATTTGCTCTTATCAAAAAGGAGCCTGCTATGCTTCTAAGGGCATTTTAAAAATGGAGTTACACTTATACGCAACGTAAAACTCATTTTATGGGAAGATCTGGATATTCAATACTATCCTAAGTCGACATCTGCATTTATCTTCGGAAGGTCCTTCGAAGACATGTACATAGCAAACATTTCCAGCTCATCGAATGGTATCTGTATCTCCTTCAGAGTATTCTTCATGTGGAATCCTGAAAGTTCCTCAGCATAGGATTCTATGGTATTTTCCCATTCTGTTATAACTTTAGCTTTTTCTTCCTCTGGGATCCCTGTTTTTGATACATTGCCCATCATCCACAACGCAAATTCCCTGATGATCAAAAAACCCACAGGACAAGGCTGCAAGCCTATGGAATTGCCCGAAGTGTTTACCTTAAATGGATATAGACCACACACAATGGGACGCTGATAATAGACACCGCATCTGTCATGCGGTTTTAAAAAAGAGCAAGGTGTTTCTATCTTGTAAAGAGGGCTTGCAGGCATCTCGCTCTGTATCTTCTTTGCCTTTTCAGGATCTATCTGAGAGAAAGTCCTGTACTCCTCCTCGAATATATGGATCTGGCCATGCTTGCAGCAATGTGCTTCACACTCCTCCGGGCATATGTAATATTGCAATATACTTTGAATGGTGCCATAATGAATGGCCTTTTTGACAGCTTCTCTCATATCCATAAATGATCTTTACCAATTGCGTGCTTTTGAGGCTCGTACCTATATAAGGCGTCTGATAAACTCAATAAGTTGAATATATAGGTTTTCCCGGAAAGAAAGTGTATTCCAGAGCTACTGCCTTTCCTAAAGGTCCTCACAAGCATTTTTAAATATTGTCTTGTTTCAATTTGATTGAGACCAATTGTTTTCTCCTATTAAAAAAGTTCCTGTAGGACAGGTAGCAGGCCACATACGAAGAAATAGAAGTTGTCGAAAGCAACATGAAGGTCACCATGATCTGATATTTTATTGCCTCTATGGGAGATATCCCTGCAAGTATCAATCCCGTCATCATTCCAGGCAGTGATACGATCCCCAATGTTCTTGCAGAGTCGATAGTTGGGATCATGCCTGTTTTTATCGCATCCCTTATTATTCCTATAGAAGAAGGCAGGACATCTGCACCCAGAGATAATTTTGTTTCCACTTCCTCTCTCTTGTTCTTGAAATCAGATAGCATCTGCTTATAGCACACTCCCAGTGCAACCATAGAATTGCTGATGATCATACCGCTCACGGGAATGACCTGATATGGCTCATACGCTATTGTCTTCGAGAATACAAGTATAGAAAGGGTCAGCACAGTGCCTGTTGCAATGGCACCGAAAGATATTGGCAGTATTTTATTAATGCCCTTCCCTCTTTTGGAAGCATTGTATGCAGCGTTGAAGGTCATAAAAAGGAGAAGAAAGGTTGTAAACAGAGGGCTTTCAAGACCAAATATGTATTCGAGGATGTATCCCACAATGACAAGCTGGACCACAGCCCTTGCAACACTGACCAGTGTTTCCTTCTCAAGCCCTAGCTTTTGTGAGTATGAAAGATAAAGGGACACCAGTACGAGGGAGGAAGCAATGAGCAACGACGTATTATCGATATCTACTGAACCATTCATTTTAAAACCCCCAGAGACTTGATCTCGCCAGCTTCCAGAGTAATGATCTTGTTTGCATACTTCTGGCTTTGTTCAGGATCATGCGTGATCCACAGGACAGTAATACCTTCATTGTTAAGGGAAGAAATGGCATCCTCCGCCATGCGTGTATTTTCCGAATCAAGGGCAGATGTGACCTCGTCCAGCAGCAGGACTTCGGGAAGGAACAGTAAACTTCTTACCAAAGCTATCCTTTGCTTCTCGCCTCCTGAAAGGTTTTGAACATCGGCATTCAGAAAAGTGAAGGGTATATTGAACAATGATAATAGTTCCTTTACCCTGTCTTCGTTAAAGGGCATATTCCTGATGGAGAAGGGAAAATCAAGGTTATCCTTCACACTATTGCCAAAAAGAGAAGGCAATTGAGAGCAATAAGCAATGCTTTTTCTTAACTCCGTTGGAATGTACTCGTTCATGTTCACGCCTTTATAGAATATGTTTCCTCCTGTAGGACTGATCAAATGACTGCAAAGCTTTAGCAATGTGCTTTTACCACTGCCTGAAGGACCAACTATAGAAATAAAATCTCCAGCCTCGACAACAAAGGATACATTTTTGAGAATGGTCTTACCATCATTAACAAAGGATACATCCTGAAGATCAAGCAATGGCAAATACAATACCTCCTTCCTATTGGTGCTTTGGAGAGAACAGGGATTCTACATCGACCTTCTCAAGCAGCTCCTGAAGAAGGGTTTTGAGTTGCTCTTTTTTCTGAGGTTCCAGACTACCGAACAGGTTACTTGCGAATATCTGGTCCTCTGTTATATGCTTTTCAACCGCCGACTTTCCATTTTCCGTAGCTTTCAGCTCTATAGATCTTCGATCTTTGTTCGTCCTAGATCTGTCAATAAGTTCCTTGTTTTCCAGCCTGTCAAGTATCCCTGTGAGCGTGGAAGGAGGAATATTGTATTTGTTAGAGATGTCCTTTGAAAGCATGTTGCTGTGCAAGTATATCCTCTCAAGCACGTACATCTCCTGAGGAGGTATCCCGGATGTCTGAAGCTGATATTCATTTTTGTAGTGAATAATGTCGATGATTTTGTGAAGTAGAGTATTGTCATCCAAAGCTCATTCCCCCATAATAATTCGTTATTCGAATATTACGATATACGAAATATATATGCCTTTTGGTTTAGACATGAGATTTTAGATATCAGATAGTTGTTTATTTAGATGCGCGGATAAGGGCTTTGTAGAAAAGCTACTCTTGATCTAATTTTGATCTGACAATTTAAAAAGGATAAAAACCTAAAAAAAATCTTACCTTCGATCTATAGTTACAATTTTAAGGCGTGAATTAAGAAAGCAGACAGATAAAGGAGATTGGGTAGATGAGAGTGTCTTTTGAGGAATCAGGTGAAAAAGTAACATTCAGGATTTCAGAGTTCGATCCAAAATACGAGAGAATCTTGCAAATGTGCTTTTATGAAAATGATGGTAAAGGGTATATTAAAATTTATCCAAAGAACGCTAAATATTTAGATAAGATACAGAAGCGATATTTTGATAATGCAAACTTGATGTTTGACCAGCTTGGATATTTCGTTCCTGTTCCATGGGAAAAAGCATTAACAGAATTTTGTCAAAGAACTCAGGGAACAGATATTAACTGGTGGTTAACTGGAAGCTGTGCTGCGTGCATTCGAGGTATAAAAATGGATCCTCATGATGTGGATATTATGACCGATTCAAAAAGCATTGAAGAAATTACCGACGTTTTCTCAGACTATTTAATTGAACCTATTGTTGACACGAACGGATGGCTGACTAAAGATTTCGGAGGATTTCGAAAAACCCATGTATTTGAAAATTGTCTTATATACCATTTATAAGCAATCGGTTCAAAATGGAGGTTTATCGAAATCCTCTTCGGGGTAATATTTCTGCATGCAAGAATAGATATCGCATCTGACCCACAAGAGATATTAGACATTCCAGAGCCAGTAGACTGTGGCCCGTATGCAAAACAGAACCTTGAGACCATAAAGTGGAATGGATATAATATAAAGGTTCCACCTTTGGAATTACAGCTAAATGTAAACAAAAGAAGGGAAAGGATGGATAGAGTAAAACTCATAGAAGATTTCATGAACAAATAATTTCAAAGCTGCGTACTGGCAAAAAACTCCTCACTCCAGTCCACTGAACCGGGTTTGTATTTTACCATAAGTTCTTCATCCTGTCCGTTGAGCAATGCATCAATGATCTCCTCAATATCTGCAATGGTTTCCTCAATTGCCTGGTCAGTGGTGTCTATTTCAAAGACCTTGTCACACCACTCCACGGATTCAAAGAGGATCACATCCAGAGCTTCTGCCTCCAGGTTTTCCTGGACCTTATTTTCAGAATAGTTCCTTTGCATAAGCCTCTCCCGCAGACTTTCAGGAGAGGTGCGCAGCACTATGACAATATCAGCGATGTGGTGGGAAAGATGGCTGTCCAGTATAGTAACAGAACTGGAACAGTCGACTTTTTCCATGACCCTCTGCTCCACAATGCCCATATCAGCCACTACGCAGTCCCTTTCGGCATCCACCTCAGAGTAAAGCTTCTCTTCCCTGATCAGTTCATTGAGGTGGATCACCTGGTATCCGGGCTTCTTTTCAAGCTGGGCTGTGACCGAGGTTTTACCCGTTCCGGGTGTTCCTGTAATCCCTACAAGCATGATTTCCAATAAACCTGCAAAGGCTTAATCCTTGTGCATGCCGGCTATCTTCAGGAAGTTCTCCACGATTTTCATCCCGCTTTCAGTGAGCACGGATTCCGGGTGGAACTGCACACCATATATCGGGTATTGAGTATGTTCCACGGCCATGATAATACCATCAGGTGTCCTTGCAGTCGCTTTGAGTTCATCTGCAAGAATTTCAATGGCAAGGGAATGGTACCGTCCAGCACTGAAGGTCTGTGGCATATCAGCAAATAGACGTGAATCATCATGGCTGATATCAGAGGTCTTGCCGTGAATCGGCCCGCCTTTTGCATGTCCGACACTGCCTCCGAAAGCTGCATTGATGGCCTGGTGACCAAAACATACACCCAGCACAGGTACCTGAGGGCCAATATCCTTTATGATATCAAGACAGTTGCCCACATCTTCAGCTTTATGGGGCGTGCCCGGGCCAGGAGACACCACTATGGCATCCGGCTTTATCTTCCTTACTTCCTCCGGGGAGATGGTATTCGGAACGACTACTGTGTCCGGCTCGAATATGGAAACATAGTCCACAAGGTTCCAGACAAAGGAATCCTTGTTATTGATAAACAACACTCTCATTATTTCCCCCCGATGGCTTTTATCATTGCGGCCATTTTCCGTTCGGTTTCCAGGTATTCGTATGTCGGGTCTGAATCCGCCACAATACCTGCTCCGGCCTGCACATAGGCAGTATTGTTCTTGATAAGGACCGTCCTTATAACTATGGCAAAGTCAGCATCACCGTTCCAGGAATAATACCCCACGCCACCGCCGTATATGCCTCTTGCATTAGGCTCCAGGTCATCGATGATCTCCATAGCACGTATCTTGGGTGCACCGGATAGCGTACCTGCCGGGAAGATGGAGCGTGTGGCATCGAACTGATCACATTCATCCCTCAGTTCTCCACTTACAGTACTCTCTATATGCTGAAGATGAGAATATTTTACCACGCTCATGAGGTCATCTACCTTGACGGTTCCGCCTTTTGAGACCATCCTCACATCATTGCGTCCCAGGTCTACGAGCATGATATGTTCTGCCCTTTCCTTCTCATCTTTAAGCATGTGAGAGGCAAGTTCTTTGTCCTCGTCCTCATCCTTACCTCGCGGACATGTGCCTGCAATGGGATTGGTGATGACCTTCCTGTCGTAGACCGTCATGAGGGTTTCGGGGCTTGCACCCACGATACCGATATCCTTGAAATTGAAAATATACATGTAAGGGCTTGGGTTTATATCCCTGAGCCGTATGTACAATTGCAGTGGGGTCTGGCTCATTTTGACAGTGTACCTGCGTGAAAGCACTACCTGAAAGATATCGCCGTCAATGATGTGCTGCTTTGCAGCCAGCACTGCCTTTTCAAAGGTTTCCTGATCAGTGCTTGGTACAGGTTCTTCTGACCTGGCCTTTGCCAGGATATCGGAACTGATGCCTATCACAGAGGACATGTGCAGTGAACGTTCCATGAGCTGTGCATCTGCTAAAGCGTGTTCGTATACCGCTTCAAGATCGCTTTCCCTTGTAACGAATGGTGTGATGAACAGATATGTTTCATTGGTAATGTGGTCAAAGACAAATGTCTTTGTCATTATGGCAAAATGCATCTCAGGCGTGTCAGCATCCGGCTTTTTCTCCCTGCCGAGCCAGGAGTCGTAGACCAGCTCATAACTATTATAACCGATAGCTCCTCCAAGGAAGGTTTGCCTGTCAAAGCGTTTCTGATTGAGGAGCTCAACATTGTTGCTTGTAGGGAACACTTCACGGAAAGCAGCAAGATCATCATCCTTTTTACTTATTTGTACTCTGAACCTGCCTCCGATAAGTGATTCAATGGTACCCATTGCTTTTACTTTATCATAGATAAACTTTGAAAGCTCTGAATTCTTCTGGCAATCGATGGTAAGGCACCTGTCCTTTATAGCTACCACGATCTCTGGTTCCGAACCCACAAAAGAGTACCTTGCATGTCTTTTTTCCTTTTCCACCGATTCAAGAAGATACGAGTAATTTGCGTTCTGCAAGGTCGCATACAATTGCAGGGGAGTGCATATGCTATCCACCTTTGCCATTAGCTGTACGATGGCAGGTACCTTTGAGTGTTCAACAAGAGCAATAAAATCTTCTTTATTAAGATCGAACTCAACCATTTGCACACCTTATCTGTGAAATGAACCTGCGCACTTTATCAGGGTCCTTCTTTCCATTTTTCTCAACCCCCGATGCTACATCCACTGCATATGGCCTAACTTCTTCTACTGCCTGACGCACATTTTCGGGATCCAGGCCACCTGCCAGCATCACTGGGCCTTCAAGCCTTTCCACTATCTGCCTGCTCACAGACCAGTCATGCACAGCACCGGTCCCGCCCACAATGCCGGCTTTGCTGGAGTCAAGCAGTACGCCATCTATGAGATCATTCTCGAACCTTTCTTCCATTGTAGCTATTGCAGGACCCATCTCTTCCAGAATGTTTTGTTTGTCAGCAGGCATGGCGAATGTCTTGATGATCTTCTGCCGGATATTATCCCTTATATATTCAAGATCTGCAAGTAGGAGGTCATTATGCAGCTGGACAATGTCAGGATTGCATATATCAATAAGTTTCACAGCTTCCTCTCCATTATCTGGCATGATAACAAGCACAGAATCCACGAACAACGGCACCTGTTCTATAAGGGCAGATGCGGATGCAGCATCGAGCTTTCTGGGGCTGTGTACTGGCACTTCCGTTACAAACCCCACAGCATCGGCTCCAAACTTCACAGCAGTTGCTATGTCTTCAGCACACCGCATACCGCAGATCTTCGCTCTTATAGGAAATTGCATATTCTATGCCTTCAAAGGTCTTGTCGCTGAACTGCCTGAGCTTTTCCATGGCCTTGCCTGAATCAATGACTGCCTCGACCATGGGTATGGCCTCCTTCAAAGAGTCAGCAGCACCTGCAACATAAAGTGCAGCAGCTGCATTTATCACAATAAGATCTCTTTTAGGGCCCTTTTCCCCTTTGAAAATGTAGATTATATCCTTTGCGTTCTCTGCAGGCGTGCCACCTACAATGTCAGTTGCCTTTGCTCTCTTAATACCCAGATCTTCGGGTGAGATCTTGTATGTCCTGATCTTGCCATCTTTAAGTTCTGCAACCTGTGTCTCTGAGATGTTGGAAATCTCGTCCATGCCGTCTCCATGTACGATCATAGCCCGCTTTGCACCCAGTTTCTTAAGCACCTGTGCGAAGACCTCACAAAGGAAAGGATCGTATACGCCTATGAGCTGTGCATCAGCACTTGCAGGATTTGTCAGAGGACCCAGGATATTGAAAATCGTTCTCACACCCATTTCCTTCCTTATGCCTGCAACTCTTTTCATTGCAGGATGGAATACCGGCGCAAGCATGAATCCGATACCTATCTTTTCAATTGATGTTTGCACATATTCAGGGTCTTTATCGATCTTTATCCCCAACTGTTCCAGTACATCCGCACTGCCGGAAAGGGAAGTAATTGCCCTGTTTCCATGCTTTGCCACGTTCACTCCTGCAGCAGAAGCAATGATGGCAGCAGCAGTCGAAACATTGATTGTATTATGTCTGTCAGCTCCGGTTCCCACGACATCCACAAGTGTGCCTTTCACATCAGGGTGTATGCTCCTGGCAGCTTTTTTCATGCCGCATGCGAACCCTGCGATCTCATCAGCAGTCTCACCTTTCATTTTCAAAGCCATGAGCAATCCGGCTATCTGGGCATCTGTGGCCTGAGTAAATATCTCTGTGATAGCTTTCTCGGCCTCTTGCAATGTCAGGTTCTCACCTGCACTAACTTTTTGTATATAAGACTGCATGATAACACCATTACAAACATCAATGATTTAAATTGTACATTGATGTATACTTAAGTGATGGCATATATACGTTATGGTTAGGACACCAAAGGTGGTTCAAAGATCAAGGAAGGATTTAAAAATAGCCAATGCCAATAACATCAAAATCAGGAAATGAGTTGAATACTCTTATCCTGAAACCACGTATCTTATCAGATCAAAGGATCTGAAATGCCTTTGTAGTAATCAAAAAGATCATTTGCCCATTTCTGCTTAAGACCACAAATGCAGATTATCAAATTGATCTTAACTGGGATTTGGTGATGGTTCTAATAGAATCTTCTGAAATATTGAGTACTTTGAAATTATTATGAGATTTTTCGGAGCAGTTTAGATTCCATGAAGCTTCAGAAGCTTATCTGAACATGATGAGGTTCATTCAGACAATGGAGAAAGAAAAGAAAGATCACATAAACTATAAAAACAAATTCTTACAGAAACAGTTACTTGACAACGGTTTTCTTGTTAGCTTTTTCTTAGATTGACTTCTGCAGATATCGGTAAATTTTCCTATTCTGAGAAATAGGGCTGTTTCTAAGAATATGTTATATCCATTGAAACCGAATATATTAATGAGGGAGTTCAATATGATATACATAGCCATAGACGGCGACGATATTCATCATAAATTCGAGAAATGCCTGCTTCAAAGTGATGAAACGAACATTTCCAGGACAAGTACTCAGATAACAAATACAATTGACAGGATCATTGACCATTTGCGGCATGAAAATCTGAAAATAGTTTTCTCTGCAGGCGATTGTATCTTATGTAAATGCGATGCATTCGATCTGATAGACCTGTCCAATTACTTGGAGAAAATAGGAAATACAAATACAATTTCTGTTGGGATCGGAGATACTTTAGAAAAGACATATATTGCTTTCAAGTATGCCAGATCCATTGGAAAAAACAGTATAGTCAAATACACTTTCAATAACAAATTAGAAACCTTTGATCTGAATACCGTGGTTCCGCCTTCATCCTGCTTTGCAGAAAGCCTTACTCCGTGTCTGGTATAAGGCTTTCTACTTTAATTATAAGATCAACTTTTCTCGATCATCGCATAGATCATGTCCATGTCCAGACAACTGCGTACGATATCGGCAAGTTCCTTATACGCTTCTTCTTCGGTGGTAGCCACTTCAGGGTGGAACTCCACACCCTTCTTTTCTGCCAGGTAGATCATCAGGGCAGTCCTTATGTTGCTGTTCTCGAAAAGGCCGTGCAGATACGTGCCTATGACGGTACCACTCTCATCGATGCTGCCGTCATCACCGAAAGCAGTTCTTGGAGTCACTGTCTTGCCCATGTGGATCTCATATCCCCACACTTCCTCACCCTTGATATGCCGGAATATAGGCCCCTCGGCAACTACTTTCTTTTTCACCTGGGTAGTAGTCTTCTTATATTCACCGAAGGCCGTCTCCACTTCAAGCAGCCCCAGGCCCTCATAATCTGCCTCCTGGCCATTCTCTATGCCGGAGTCATGCAAAGTCTTGCCAAGCATCTGGTAACCGCCGCATATCCCGAAAATAGGCACCTTGCCATACATCTTCCGGATCTGCTTATCCATACCACTCGCCTTGAGGTCCAACAGATCACTGATAGTGTTCTTAGTACCCGGAATTATTATACAATCCGGAGTGCCAAGATCGTCATGCAGTTCCACATACCTCACTTTTGCCAGACGCTCCAGGGGCTCGAAATCCGTAAAATTAGATATGCGCGGTAATCTTATCACTGCAATGTCCACATCGTTCAGGCATCCCGATGAAGTATTCCTGCTCTTTGAATAGATAGCCATGGAGTCCTCTGATGGAATATTGAGCTTGTAATAGGGCAATACGCCCAACACAGGAATACCTGTCATCTCCTCTAGTTGCCTCAACCCGGGCTCCAAGATGGCAGGATCTCCTCTGAACTTGTTGATGACGAAACCCTTTATGTTGCCGCGAATATCCTCGGGCAACAGTGCCACTGTGCCATACAGGCTTGCAAACACACCTCCGGATTCGATGTTACCCACAAGAATGATGGGAGCCTGCGTAACCCTTGCTGTGCCCACATTCACGATGTCCCGGTCATAGAGGTTAATTTCCGCAGCTCCGCCAGCCCCTTCCATGACAATGAGCTCGTATTTCTCGCCAAGCCTGTCAAGAGCACCCTTTACAACTTCCATTGTCTCTGAGATGGAATCATAGTAATTGCCGGCGGATTTATCAGCGAAGGGCTCACCAAGGATGATAACCTGTGAAGTCCTGTCGCCTTTAGGTTTCAGAAGAACTGGATTCATATCCGCTGTAGGGTCAACTCCTGCCGCTTTGGCCTGCACGGCCTGTGCTATGCCGATTTCCTTACCATCCTTGGTGATCCAGGAATTGAGGCTCATGTTCTGTGCTTTAAAAGGAGCTACTCTGTATTTTTCTGAAAAGATCTTACAAAGGCCTGTGACCATTATGCTTTTGCCTACATCAGAAGCAGTCCCCAGTACCAGTAACTTTTTAGTACTTTTATCAGTCATATCCAACAACCTTTTAACATGGAAAGCTTTTGTGTTAACGAAGATTTCGCACAAGTTTTATGAGGAACAAGTTATATCTACTTAACTCCAGAACTCCAGTTTACTTAAATTAGGTGGAACATGATTGATCTTTTACGTGTAAGCGGCGGCCCAACAAAACCAGAAATAATCGCTATCGCTCTGTCGAAGATGAGATTAAGGAGCGGCGATAGCTTCTTTGATGTGGGATGTGGCACAGGTGCTGTATCAATTGAAGCAAGTTCACTTGTTAAGGACCTTCACATCACTGCCATAGATGCAAGAAAGGAAGCTATTGAGGTAGCAGAGAAAAATTTCGAAGCCTTTAAGGTACCTAACGTGAATCTGGTTTTCGGTGAATCCTCTGAGGTTATCGCACAAGCGAAAATGGTAGATTGTGCCTTTGTAGGCGGATCTAAGAACATTCTGGAGGTGCTGGATGCTCTTGCAGCAAAGAATGCCCGTAGTATAGTCGTGGATGCTGTGCGTATAGAGACCGTAGTAAGGGTTATACAGAGGATGCAGGAGCTTGGCATATTCCGCGAGGTGCTCCATGTAATGGTATCCCGTGGAGTGGATCTTGTGGGGGAAACAATGTTCAAACCTGAAAATCCGGTGTACATCATTGTCGGAGGAACAGACAAAACGAATTAGAGGAGAATTATATAATGCTGATTGGAGTTGGACTTGGACCGGGATCCCCGGAACTTCTTACGTTGAAGGCTGTAGAGACCCTTAAGAAAAGCCACAAGGTGTACGTGCCTGGCAGGATGGCTGCGGAGCTTGTTGCCCCGTACGCTGAAGCGGAGATCCTTGATTTCCCAATGCTTACCGATTATACTGTCCTTAATGAAGTATGGACAAAGAATGCAGAGCTTATAGCAGAAGAGTCCAGGCATAATCTCGTATCCTTTGGACTCATAGGTGACCCAAATTTCTTTTCTACCTTTACACACCTTAAAAGAGTGATGAACAGGCTGTACCCAGATATTGAAACAGCCACAATACCAGGCATAAGTTCCATTACGTCCTTCGCATCCAGAGCTGATGCGGAGGTCGACTCTTCATTTGAAGTAAGTGATGGATCTGAGAAGTCATACAAAATAGTTCTTAAAGCTACCAAGCCACTTGAGATCATAGACTCTATGAAAAAGGAAGGCTATAGTAAATTCACTTTTGTCCAGCGCCTGTTCATGGACGATGAAATAATCATCAAGGAATTAGAAAATATCCCCGAAAAAGGAAATTACTTCAGCATAGTGTTCGGGCAAAAAGAATAACTGAGGATAGATATAATGGCTCATAAGGTATTTTTTGTGGGTTCTGGCCCGGGTAACGCTAAATACATAACCGTCATGGGAAAGGAACTTCTGGAACAGGCAGATCTTGTTGTATATGCTGGCTCTCTTGTGAACCCTGAGGTCCTTAACTATTCAAAGGGAGAAAAAGTAGATAGCTACGGACTCACCCTGGACGAAACAAACAAACTGATGGTGGATGCTCTGAATGCAGGCAAAAAGGTAGTGCGCCTGCACAGTGGGGATCCATCTCTCTATGGTTCAATAGTCGAGCAGATAGAGGAATTAAAGAACTTCGATGTAGAAGTAGAAATTGTTCCTGGCGTATCCTCAGTGTTTGCAACCGCAGCAGCTCTTAAAACACAGCTGACCCTGAACAATGTTACAGAAACCCTGATCATAACAAGACCTGCGGGCAAGACCCTGGAAGAGGACCAGATAAAGGAGCTTTCCCGGCATAATGCCACGATGGCGGTTTTCCTGGGCACGCAGAAGATAGAAGAGATCATGAAAAAGGTCGAGTACAGTCCAGACACTCCAGTGGCTGTGGTGTACCATGCATCCTGGCCCGATCAGAAAATAGTCATCGGCACTGTGGCAGATATAGCTCAGAAGGTCAAAGATGAAGGCATAAAACGTTCAGCCATGATCCTCATTGGAGGGGTAGTGGATCCAAAGAACTATGGGAGGTCTTACCTATACGGAGTAGCACAAGAACCGCTGTCATAACCTTTGAAAGGAATCTGGAGATCGCTGAGCGCATAGCCAATCATATCGATGCAGATGTATTGCTATACGAAAAGGGGATATTCAGAAAAGCCTTTGAGGAATATGATGCAATGGTGGCAGTGTTCGCAACTGGTATAGTGGTGAGGGACATAGCTCCCCTCATACAGGATAAATGGAAAGATCCAGCTGTAGTTGTAGTTGATTCAAATCTCAACTTTGCGATCTCCCTGCTCGGAGGGCATCACGGTGCCAACGAGCTGGTTCGCAAGATCTCGGAAATTGGTGCCATACCGGTAATCACAACAGCCACGGAAGTACATAACCGCAACTCCGTGGAGGGCATTGCCAAAGCATTAGGATGTGATATCGTCAACAAGGATTCCACACGGCAGGTCAACTGTTCCTTGCTGGAACAGGATGTGGAAGTGCTTGAGATAAAAGGCCCCAAGATAGTTGTAGTGGGAGATGATGTTTCTGTGCTGAAAAAAGAAAAGGCGGAAAACAGATGATCATAGGTATCGGGGCCAGGCGGGGAGTCCATAAAGAAGAGGTGATATCTGCCATTGAATTTGCACTTACAGAAGTGGAAAAGAATATCAATGACATAGATATGTTCGCATCCTCAAAGTTAAAGGAGAATGAAACTGGCCTGCTTGAAGCTGTTAATGTCCTGGGAAAGGAAATAAAGTTCCTTTCAGAGGAAGAAATCAATCTTTACGACGCGCCATCTGGGTCCCAGGCAAATCGGTTCGGTTTGACAGGAGTGGCAGAACCATCTGCACTGGCGCTTTCTAAAAAAAAAGAATTGATCTTAAGGAAGAAAGTATATGGAAGGATCACAATCGCAATCGCAGAATAACACCTCTGCTGGAAAAGGGAAGCTGTACATAATAGGCATTGGACCTGGTTCTGTGCCCCAGATGACCATTGCTGCCAGAGATGTATTGATGAACTCTGACTACATAGTAGGTAACGGCACTTATCTTGACCAGATCGCAGAACTGATCGGTAAACAGGAGATCATACGCAGTGCAATGGGTAAGGAAGTGGACAGAGCTGTAAAGGCAGTACAATTGGCTAAGGACAAGATAGTGTCCATGATCAGTGGAGGAGATGCCAACGTTTATGGAATGGCTGGACTTGTATTAGAAGTAGCAGAACATGAGGGTCTTGATGTTGATATCGAAGTGCTTCCGGGAGTTACCGCCATCACTGCAGCAGCAAGCGTACTGGGTGCTCCCATAGTAAATGATTTTGCTGTCATCAGTTTAAGTGACCTGCTGACACCCTGGGAAGTCATCGAAAAAAGACTGCATTCAGCAGCTTCTGCAGATTTCGTGATATCCCTTTACAATCCAAAAAGCAGGCAGCGCAAATCTAATTTCTCTCAGGCCATAGACATAATAAGAAAATATAAGAATGGTTCAGTACCAGTCGGCCTTGTAAAGAATGCATTAAGGACCTTAGACCAGGATTATGTTGTCACCACTCTGGATGAAGTTATGAACTACAACGACTGGGTGGATATGAGCACTACCATCCTGATAGCTAACAATGAGTCCAGGATCTGGAAGAGCGATAACAGGGAAAGGATAATTACTCCAAGGGGGTATCAGAGAAAGTATGACTACTAAGAACAAAGAAAAGTCCGGTGCGCCGGCTATTGAAGAACTTGTGGAGTTCACCACAAAAATAGACCCTGAACTTATTGACATCTGTACTGACCTCGGCGCCCAGACCGATGAGGCAAAGGCCATTTACATGACAAGCCGTAATCTTGCTAAACAGATAATTGGAGACAGGACAGTAGAGGACAGGATAAGACAGCGCTGCATGGTCGCTGTAGGTGACCTTTCCATGGCATATCTTATGCATTTCAACAAGGATCCTGTGAAGGCTGGCGTGGAAGCCCTGAAAAAAGGTGCCCCCATATTCGTGGATATCAACATGGTAAAATACGGCATCACTAAGATGGGGCACAAGTCCGATGTCATCTGTGTGATGGACGAGGACGAGGACGCCGCCATCGCTAAGAAATTTGGTATCACACGGACAGCAGCTGGTTTTCTTGCATGCCGGGACAGGCTGGAAGGCTCTATAGTTGCCATAGGCAATGCCCCTTCAGCAGCACTTGCAGTGTGCCGTATGGTGGAACATGACATAAGACCGGCGCTTGTTATAGCAACCCCAGTGGGCTTTGTGAATGCTGCAGAGTCCAAAGAAGTTGTCAGGGACACAGACATACCTTCTATTACATGTATAGGCACCAGAGGAGGAACCCCTATAGCTGTTGCATGTGTTAATGAACTTGTGGCGATCGCCAATTCAAAGGACGAATGCGAGGAATGACATTCCCCGCATCTGCTTTATTGATCTTTTTTAAATATGGAAAAGCGTAACTATTTGGCTTGTGTATGCCATCCATAATCCTGCAACGACCAGTAAAAACCCTGCTATTTTCTTAATAATGCGATCATAAAAGGCTATGCTTCTCAATCTTGTGGAAGACACATTTGCAGAATAAGCTATTATCAGCATGGGTACTGCAAAACCGATAGAGTAGATAAACAGCAATGATGCTCCATAGACCAGATTTCCCTGCACGGCCACCATTACAAGCACACTCCCCAGTAAAGGACCAACACATGGGATCCAGATGATCCCCAGGGATAAGCCGAGAAGGATACCTCCCAGAAACCCCTGTTTTTCAACATGGACCTTACCAGTGAACGACAATATCCTGTTGAGAAACTGAAGATCAAATAACATCACAATGCCAAAAAGAATGATCGTAATGGAAGCTGCGAGATGAAGATAAGGCATGTATCCTAGCAGCAAAGCTCCAAAGGCAGACGTGATAACACCCATTGCAGTAAAGGAAAGGGCCAATCCGACCACAACTGCAACAGGCCTGTATTTCCCTTCCTTTGTAGAAAAGGCCAATATTGCAGGTAGCAACGGAAGAGTGCAGGGAGAGAGTACACTTACTATGCCAGCGAGTAACACAGCCAGAGGGTCAACGTCTGTAAAGACCATATCTTTTTTTGCCTGTTCCTTTTTACTTATTATTCCTTAATGTAATGGCAATATCCAAAGTTTTGGCAAGGGTTTCTTTGCCAGTTACCCCGATAAACCTGGCAATATCCCTGTCCCTGGTAATATTACCATCATATGTCATGTAGAGGTAACCTTCCGGATCATTATTCAGTATAACGAACATGTCAGGAACAGAATAGACATTGAAGCCCATAGCTACCTGGGGATTTTCCCGCGTATCAATATACATAATCGTTGCTTTCCCCATGTACTCCTTTGAGATATCTTCGATTGTTGGTTTCATGACCTTGCATGCAGGACACGAGGCAAAGCCCATAGATACAAATACCGGTCCTGAAACAAGAGCCTGATCAATTTGCTGCATGTCCTGAACATTCACAACAGTGCTGTTCTCTGAAGAAGGATCTGCATCAAGACAACCGGAAGTGCCTATCAACAAGGCTATAATACAAAGGAAAAGATATTTTTTCATAAACTCACCTGGTAACTACAGATCAGTATACTGTCTTACCTGAATATAGGTTTTGTGCAGTTGATACACCGTGGCACAAAACCATCGTATATCCATTACTGGAAGTTGAGGACCTTCCATTTCAAAAGAATACCTTGCTCTATTTTCTCTGCTGAAAAAAGTTTAAGAGGCAGAGTACCAGTATCCTCAAACCCTTCACCATCCACCAGAGTTGGCGCTGTTTGACCTCCAATTATAACATTGCCCACAAAAGTGTAGATCTCATCCACAAGCCTTTTTGAAAGCATAGCCCAGTTGAGTGTTGCTCCGCCCTCAACCATTAAACGTTTGATCCCCAGCCGATGCAATTGCTCCATAGCATCAGGAAGGTCTACACGTCTTTCACCTGTGACGATGACATTGGCTTTTTTCCTCAATGCTTCGACATTTGCAGAAGGAGCGGATGAACTAACCACAATTATCCTCTGACCTTCACCCTTTTTGAAAATATCAGCATCAATGGGAGTTTTTGCCTGACTATCTATTACAATGCGGATGGGATTTTCATTAAATCCCTTTGCCTTACGTTCAGCTTTCCTTTGTGCGGACTTTACTGTAAGGCTTGGATCATCGGCAAGTACCGTACCTATTCCAACCATAACGGCATCAGATGCAGCCCGCAGTTCGTCCATGCGATCAAAATCAATAGATCCTGAAATCCTCACCTGCTTTCGCTGCCGGGTTGATATCTTGCCATCTGCAGACATAGCAGAGTTTATAAATATAAATGGCCGGTTCATAGTAAGCCACCATTATAAAAGATCACCGGATGACAAAAGCATCCGGCAAAAAAGATCAAAGATTTACGATTGATTTCAATAGATCACGATCCCTTAATAGTCCAAGGAACTTCTGGTTTGCATTGACTATTGGAACCTGGTCGATACGATTACGTTTCATCTTAAGTGCACATTCACTTACACCAGATATATAAGAGGCTTTTACAAGGTTAGTGACCATAATATCCTTGGCAAACACATTTGGAACCTTAATCCTTGAAACACTGTAGTAGATGCTCATAGTATCACGCATCGACTCCCATGTCCAGTGATCATCATCCGCACCATTCGACATGTTTGACATCTCGACTGAGTCTTCTATTATACTGGCGCTGATAACGTCCCGGTCCGAGATGATACCCACAAGCTCAAGCTCTGAGCTGAGAACGGGAACTGCTTTCACACCCGCAAGTTCCATAATCCTTGCAACAACGTTAAGAGGGCTTTCACTCCATACAGGTACTGATTTATTGCTGCTGTACTGACCTACATGATCAGTGAGGTTCAACTCCGCAAGGGCACCAACAATATCAGCGACCGTAAGTAACCCTTGCAGTTTTCCATCCTCGACTACGGGAAGTCTGCGAATGTTATGTTCCAGTATGAGCCTGGCTGCATCTGTGATATCCTTATCTGCGCTTATACTGACCGAGTCCCTGGTCATGAGCAATGCAAGTTGTTCTTCTTCCGGGTTCTGTAATAGATTTGACCTGCTGACAATACCAGCAAGCTTGCCATCCTTCAATACAGGAACTCCGGATACTTTTTTCGTTTTCAGTATCTCAAGAACTTCGTCTCTTGAGCCTGGAAGTGTTGCGCAGGCAACATCTTTTACCATTATGTCCGAAACTTTAATGTTTTTAGGCATGTGGATCCTCTTCCGTGATCACTCCTTCTTGGAGGAGACACCCTTTACCACCAGGACAGGAACTGGGGAGTTGCGGGTCACTTTCTCTGCAACGCTTCCCAGAAGGAATCTGTCAAGACCGCTCTTTCCAAGGGTACCCATAACTATAACATCGATCCCGTTTTTCTGTGCGAATTCTATAATCTCATGACTTGGGTGACCTTCCAGTACAATTGACTCTGCATCCACACCTGCTTGTTTTGCCAGCTGCTCAACATTTTGTACAGCGTTATTAGCTTCAGTTGACAGAAGCTCATACATCATCTCCCATCCCGCATCCATAGGAATGGAGGCAAAAGCAGCAGTGTCCACAACGTAGCCGACAAATATTTTACCCCCGGCTATTTTTGCCAGTTCTATGCCATACTCTGTAGCTCTTCTGTTCTGTTCAGAGCCGTCTGTCGCAATGAATATTTTCTTAAACTCGGCTGTCATTATCCAATCTCCACAACATATTAATTGATAATTGCAAGGATATCATCAGGTCTCGCCCTGCGAACAATACCTCTTACAGGATCAGTGATACCTGTAAGGTTGTCAGAGTTTCCATTCAGGAGCATGATCTTTGGGCTCAGACCTTTTGCAATATATCCGGATTCATTGATGTTCAATATTGATGCACCGTTAAGCGTACACATCTTAAATACTTGTCTATCATCTACTCCGAATATTTTCACGAGTACCTCCATCTCAGCAAACATATTGGGAGAATCAAGCATCACATTGTCAGTACCTACAGCTACATTGATATCAAGATCAAGCATTTGCTCCACAGGAGGCATCCCTACCCCTGTAATGAAATTAGACCTTGGGCATACAACTATTGGTTTCTGCTGATCTGCCACTTGTCTGAGATCAGATATCTTTGCATGTGTCATATGTATCAGCACATCTGGTTCAAGGGAAAGTGCCGACATTATATCGTCCCTGTTCTTCTCTCCGGCATGAATAAAAAAGGGCTTCCTGCACAAAACTGCAACTTCCCTTAATGTTTCCAGTACAGCCCTTTCCAGATCTCTGGCACCACTTACGCCTAAGCCATGCGATTCCTGTAATAAGAGCTGAGCTTCATATTCAATGTCGGACTTGCCACCTTGTGTCCGGCTTATTCGTCCAAGGATCATGGCTTCTACATCTTTACCTTCAAGTGCCTCCTTTAATGCAAGTGTTCCTGGTACTCCGCCTTCTCTGAAATCTGCAAAAGCTGATGTTCCCGTGGCCACCATATCAGAAATGGTCCTTTTCATTGCCTCGATAAGTTCTGATTGCGGAGTAGCCTGTAAAACACGATGTTTAAGGCCATCAGGGGGTCTGACAAGGGAGTCCAGATCACGCTCTATCCGATTACCCACTGATTTCCCAAGTACAGGATCTTTAAGTACAGAATCACCTACATGAGTGTGAGAATTGACCAGGCAGGGAGAAATAATTACCTCGCTGCTGGTGTTCTCTTCCCCGATATCAGTTATGACACCGTTTCTCAGACAGATATATCCTTTGATGACTTCCGGTTCCGGCCCCTGGATGATATTCCCATAGATGACCTGTTCGCTGGACATTTGAACCCGTTAATGTGCACTTATTATTAATATATCCACAAAAACTGTGCTATTAAGCGGGTAAATGTGTATAATCATTAATAAGATTATGTGTATTGAAACCCGCTTGCAAGTCAAACAATAAGGCTCTTACAAATCAATGCGTAATGTTGATATAGGTGCATTATAAACCATAGATTGCGCATTTATAGGTCCTTGCACAAGAATATGGCAGAGCCATTCGATGAGTGCACAGTCAACCAAAATGCGCTACATGAGATAATGCGAAATGTGCCTGTCACGAGGGAAACTGGGAGGGACTGCGGACATTCCAGAGGATGAACTCCCGGAGTTAGTGCGTCAGGCCACAGCATTATCGGTGATAAGCTCACATTCGCGTCACTTCTATATACGATTTGGAGATTTCTACATCCATGCCTTTCAAAGATGCATTAAGAGAGGTCAGTGATGGGATAGTAATAGACCTCGAGGTCACTCCAGGTTCTAAACATCCATGTGTTCCGAGTGGTTATAATCCCTGGAGAAAACGCATTGAGGTCAAGCTTTCCCAAGCTGCACAGAAAGGCAAGGCTAACGAGCAACTGATAGAACAACTGG
Organism: uncultured Methanosarcinales archaeon; assembly: GCA_964486435.1. Lineage (GTDB taxonomy): Archaea > Halobacteriota > Methanosarcinia > Methanosarcinales > Methanosarcinaceae > Methanomethylovorans. The sequence goes on from CAZAMM010000007.1 coordinate 41,306, forward strand.
CAGCTTTGTTCGGCGTGGCCGGGTCTTCTGTCAGCATTATCAGCGGAGCTAAGAACAGCCAGAAATCCATCCTTGTAAAAAAGGTGAATATGGGCCATGCAATAGAGGTTCTTGGAAGGAATATAGAATATTGAACTGCTTCCGGGAATACTTTCACCTCGCTTGGAACCGGTTAATATATGCTTCTGCCATAGTACATATGAGGTGAAAAGCATGGATATACTATTCGAAGGTTTACTTGCACGGGCAAGGTATTATGAGCAGTTTGAACAATTCCACAGACCCGTACAAATGGCGGATTGCCGCGAAGCTGACACATGCCAAACCACAGAAGCATGAAAATACTTATCAAGGCGGGAACTAATAGTTAAAGAAAACGAGATACCCTAGTATGTCTAAGAACTTTAATACATATAGGATCTCAGGCACGGACAAAACCCTTAAGGCGCCAATGTTTGTATATAGGAAACGTCTTGAGCTTATGGAAGAGTTGCTTGAGGAACTCCTCTGTTTTTCTACTGAAGGGAACATTATCCTGGTAGAGGGAAAAAGAGATTTGATATCCCTAAGACAACTTGGCATAAAGGGGAGAATAGAACTTGTTACACACCACCCCTTAACAGAAACCTGCGAGAGAGTTGCTGCTACCGGAAAAGAAGTGGTGATATTGACAGACTGGGACCGAAGAGGGACCATTCTTGAAAAGAAGATAGCTGAAGATTTACAGCATTATGGGGTTAAAATAAAGCACCAACTAAGGGAACGCGTTCTGTCCCTTGTTCAAAAGGATATAAAGGATGTTGAAAGCCTATATACCCATATTCAAAGATTAAGGCAAATAGCTAATCCTGAGTACAAATATAACAACACTGATGATAACGTTTTCATTTAGCCATAAGCCGATTGAGTACTGTCCTGAGAAGCGAACTTACGTTCGAATTCAGGATACAGCTCGGCCTTATCTACTAATTCTTCGTAGACTTTATGCCTTGGGCTCACAATTACAATATGAGCAGGAGGATGGATCTTACGAAGTTTACTGATAGCTGCTCCCGCATTGTTATCGAGTTCCACCAGCGCTGCAGAGTTACATTTGGATTTGAGAGGTACTCCGACCACACTCACAAGGACATTATCGGCATACTGGGGCTCGATACGCTTAGGCTTTGATAGAAAACGTAGATGACCATAGTGCTCGAGATCATGTAATGCCACATTAACCTTGTCGGCATTGTCCGCCCTTATGACAGCAAAAGACTTAATGTCAATCCCTCTGGTCAAACTACAATCCCCCTTTCAATTTCAAACATACTTTATAGTTCTCGATATAAGAATTTTGTTATTTTAAATTTCAAATGCTCAACATTTACTAAATTCTGTTTAAATATATAGTTTTCCATGAGATTTTATTCGCCAAGTTCCCGGGATCTTTTTGCAGAAGCAATGACCGCGTTCATGAAGGCAGCACGTATACCCCTTTCCTCAAGTTCCTTTATGCCCCTGATAGTGGTTCCACCTGGAGAGGTCACCATGTCCTTGAGCTCACCCGGATGAGCATGGGACTCAAGAACCATCTTTGCTGCACCAAGTACTGTCTGTGCTGCCAGCACAAGCGCACTATCCCGGTCCAGGCCTTCATATACCCCACCATCAGCCATAGCCTCAATTACAGGGAATATATATGCAGGTCCGCTCCCTGAAAGTCCTGTTACCGCATCCATCAGTTTTTCCTGGACCAATATAGCACTGCCCACAGAGTTGAAGATCTCAAGTGCAAGTTCGGCATCTTCCATAGAAGCTGCTGCTCCCGGACAAACTGCAGAGGCAGCTGCTGAAACTGTTGCAGCGATGTTCGGCATTACACGTATGATCCTTGTTTCAGGGGCCAGTTCTTTTGCGATCTCCTCCAGAGGAACACCTGCAGCTATTGATATGACAAGTTTCTCAGAAGTGATGTTCTCCTTAATCGGTTTGAGGACACTCCTCAGGATCTGAGGCTTGATCGCGAGCAGGATTATATCAGAATTTACCACAGTAAAATTATTGTCATTGGACACATTTATGCCGATGTCGGCACGCATTTTTTCCAGTCCGGGATCATACACATCACTTGCGTATACATTTGAGGGAGATATAATACCTGAATCACATATCCCTTTTATGAGTGCAGAACCCATCTTTCCAGTTCCGATTATCCCCAGCTTCTTATCCTTAAGGCTCATTGACTTATAACTCCTGCATGTTCACTTACGCTTTATGTTGACAATATCTCCCAGTGTTGTTCCTCTGTGGAGATTATCTCCTTTCCAGTCATCATCACTGATCCTTTCAATTAGTTTGATCTCAAGGGTACGTTCAAGCTTTTCCCTTACGCTGTCCTCTGGTACCAGCTCTCTGCGCTCAAATTTCCGGATGAGTGTTGCCTTTTCTTTTATTTGGGCAGCAAGCTGTTCAGGTGTCCAGCCACGTCTTTCCCTTGCTTCCCGAATAACATGATCATAATCATCCACGATCTCTTCAGCCAGCTTTTCAAATCCGGTCTTATGGGATCTCCTGGGCTTGACAGATGTCGCTTGCACCGGAGAAACCTTTCTGGAGACAGGTGTGCGTTTGCTGGCAGGAGCACCGTAGTGGGAGCATTTGGTGCATACATTCAGTTCGCTACCATCGATAATGACCTTAAAAGGACTTCCACGAATATCTTCACCGCATATTTCGCATTGCATACACAAATCACTCTTAAAAGCCTACATAATGTTTTTTACGAAAGGGCTATATATCGTATGCACTTAAATAATGTTCGGAGCCGTATGAACGAGACCAGTGAAGCAGATACCAAGAGATTCGCTCCTGCGGGAGCGGACAGGAACAATTATGAATATCCTGGTTCAGAAACTGACGAAGATTTTTCCAAGTACCTGCTGGACCGCATGAAACAATTGGAATCCCGCAATAATCTCCTAAAAGAGCAATGCGACCAAATGGAATCTGAAAAAAGATATGTTGAAAGCCAGAAACTCAAATTCGAGCGAGAAGTTCGCAGGATGCAGGCTGAGATAGACCGGTTGAAAACTGCACCTCTGGTAGTTGCAACTGTAATAGACCTCATAGGTAATGACAAAGTCCTTGTGAAGAGCAGTACTGGCCCCCAATTCCTGGTGGGTGTTTCCCAGTTCATTGATGACGAAACCCTGGTACCTGGTGCTACAGTAGCTTTAAATCAGCAGACACTCGCTGTAGTGGATGTCATACCTTTCACTGAGGAGCCCATGGTCAATGCAATGGAGGTCGTAGATCCCCAGGACGTAGATTATGACCAGATAGGTGGCCTTGATGAGCAGGTACAGGAGATAGTAGAATCCGTGGAATTACCTCTTACTAAACCCGAGGCATTTGCCAGAATAGGCATATCACCGCCAAAAGGCGTATTACTCTACGGAGAACCTGGTACAGGGAAGACCTTACTTGCAAAGGCAGTAGCCAACAGAACAGAAGCTACTTTTATCAGAGTAGTGGGTTCCGAACTGATACAAAAATATATAGGCGATGGAGCAAAGCTTGTGAGGGAGATCTTTGCCATGGCAAGGAAGAAGGCACCATCCATCATATTCATAGATGAGCTTGACGCCATAGCCTCAAGGCGCCTTAATGATACGAATGGTGCTGACCGCGAGGTCCAGCGCACACTTATGCAGCTTCTTGCCGAGATGGATGGGTTTGACAACCGCGGAGAGGTGCGCATAATTGCTGCAACCAACCGCCTGGATGTACTTGACCCGGCCATACTGCGCCCCGGCAGATTTGACAGGATAGTTAATGTGCCTATGCCTGATACCAATGCAAGGGAACTGATCCTCAGGATCCATACCCGGAAGATGAAGATAGCAAATGACATAGATTTCAGGAAGCTTGCCTCCCTTGCCGAAGGGGTGAGCGGTGCTGATCTTAGTGCTGTTGCCATGGAAGCGGGCATGCTTGCCGTCAGAGAGGACAGAGAACAGGTGGAAATGGATCACTTCCTCAGATCAGTGAAGAAAGTCATGTCACCTGTAAAGTATTCCGTTCAGGTAACTACCGATCAACCACAGACAATGTTTGGCTGACGTTCGTGGTTGACGATCAGTTTTTTTTCTGAGAAGATAATCTGGTCTTGTGTATAGATCATTCCATATAAAGAGCGAGATAAGAGTACTTGCTATAGATGATTCTGCATTGATCAGTGATCAGGTTATGATAGTTGGGGCCTTTTTCAGAGGAGGAGACTGGCTGGATGGAGTCATGAGGTCCTATGTCACAAAAGATGGCATGGACAGTACGGATATCATTGCGAATATGATAACGTCCAGCAAATATTGTGAGCAGATACGCATCATAATGCTGGACGGAGTGACTTATGCTGGTTTCAACCCAGTGGATATCAATTTGATATGGGAAAGAACAAAGATTCCAGTAGTTGTAATCATGAGATCCTATCCTGATCTCAGAAAGATAGAAGATGCTTTGCTGCACCTGCCCGAGCCAAAAAAAAGAATGGAGATCATACTTCGGGCTGGCATTATCACAAAAGTAATATCAAAATCAGGATCAAATAGAGTCTACATACAGTGCGCAGGAATAGAAGCGCAAAATGCCGCCAAGATCGTAAAGCTGACAGCTACAAGGAGCAATATACCTGAACCTCTGAGGGTAGCCCATATCATTGCCACAGGAATAGTACTTGGAGAGTCAAGAGGAAAAGCATAAGGATTACTTATGCATTTTTTTCCACTATTTGAACCCCATTGTTCATGAGTTCCACAGCACGCTCATTTGTCCTGGACTCTGCAAATATACGTACGATAGGTTCTGTACCTGAAGGCCTTATCAGCACCCATCCATCCTGATACCAGATCTTCACCCCATCTGTAGTATCAACTTCCATGCCACCGGTAGTCACTTCCAGTTTCACTTTTTCCATGATGGTCTTTGGATCATGGCACTCAACCTTTGTTTTGGAATTGAAATACACAGGTACGCTCTTTGCCATTTCTGAAAGCTTCTTTCCGTCGGCCATGATCTCCAGCAGTTTTGCACAGGACATAGCACCATCCCTGCAATACTGATGCTCGGGGAAAATTAGTCCCCCATTGCCTTCACCACCGAAAACAGCTCCTACTTCCATCATCTTGCGTGCAACGTTGATAGAACCCACGGCAGTCCATATTAGATCCACACCTGCTTCCTTTGCAACATCAAGCATCCTCTGGGAAGAGCTCACAGGCGTTACAATAACTCCAGTCTTCTGCTGCAGCACGTATTTTGCCATCATTGCGAGCAAAACCTCTTCATCGATGAACTTTCCATTCTCATCGAAGAATACAGCCCTGTCTGCATCACCATCATGCGCTACTCCCATCTGTGCCTTTTCCTTGATCACAAGTTCTGAGAGCTGTGTTAGCACATCGGGAGTGGGTTCTGGGTTACGCGATGGGAATGTACCATCTGCCTGTGCATTGATAGTGATCACCTCACACCCCAGATGACGCAACAGAAAAGGCAAAGTAAGGGAACCTGCCCCACACCCTGTATCAGCAATTACCTTGAACTTCCTCTGCCTGACAACGTCTGCATTAATAGAATTGATGATACCTTTAATGTAAAAATCATTGGCATTGCCATCATGCCTGAGGTCTCCCGTGTACTCCCAGGTAGCTGGCTGGAATTCCCTGGAGAAATAGATCTTTTCGATCTTTGCTTCATCTTCCCTGGACATCTCAGTGCCGTCACCGGCTATTAACTTAATACCATTGTATTCCCTGGGATTGTGGGACGCAGTGATGACTATGCCTGCATCGGCATTATCCCGGACATAGTATTGTACAGAAGGAGTCGGCCCGATGCCTACATCTATTACCGTTAGCCCTGATGACAAAGCACCCGCAATTGCAGCAGATTTTAACATTTCACCGGATATACGGGTATCTCTGCCTATGGCAACAGTGCCTTTATTGCCCATAAAGGTGCCCAGACTTCTCACAATATCCATTATCATTTGGGGTGTCATATACTCATTAGCTATGCCCCTGACTCCATTCGTTCCGAAAAGTTTCATTATTTATCACCAGTAGCTGGAATTACTATAACCTTGCAGTATATTATCTTTAGTGGTCTGCGAGGCATACATATACACCTTCCGAGATAGACATTACAGATGTTCCTTGACAAAATGCAACTGATTGAGGAATCGCTTGCTTCAAAGAGCAGCGTGTTAGTGGCATTCTCAGGAGGAGTGGACAGTTCCGTCCTTGCTGCCCTCGCCTGGGGAGCACTCGGAAAGAATGCACTGGCGGTCACTATCAGCATGCACTCTTTGCCAGCAGGGGAACTGCAAATGGCAAAAGATGTTGCCAGCGAGATGGGTATAAAACACAGAATTGTGGATTTTGATGAGTTCATTGTGCCCGGTTTCGTAGAGAACTCACCCAACAGGTGTTACCACTGTAAGCGATCCATTCTTGAAACCCTTTTCAGGATTGCAAACGAGGAAGGGTATGAAGTCGTGGCAGAGGGTACGAATGTCACTGAAATGCAGGGACGTCGTCCAGGCATGCAGGCAGTTGCAGAAATGGCTGACAGAGTCATGTCGCCTTTCCTGCAGTTCTCGGTGACCAGAGAGGAGATCAGGCAAATGGCAGAACATATGGGACTGTCGGTTGCCCGGAAGCCCTCTTCACCATGCCTTGCATCACGCATTCCCTATGGAAAGAAAATCACATCTGAGATCATTGCAAGAGTAAGGTCTGCAGAGGAATACATATCTGCCATGGGCGTTACTCAATTAAGGGTCCGGGACCATGGAGATGTTGCAAGAGTAGAAGTTGAACCATCTGATCTTCCTGTTGTGCTGCAAAGGAAAGATGATATTGTGAAAGAGTTTAAAAGACTTGGGTATCTCTATGTAACCCTTGATCTTGAAGGATTCAGGAGTGGGAGCCTGGATGAAGCGATCAGCAAGTAATGTTGTCACCCGGCCTGCGGCAGCGCAGGATATGCAGGATATCAAATGTATTGCTTCAACATATTTTCTGGACACTGATGGGCTGGAATACAACGATTTTATTGTGGCAACGCTGGAAAAAAGGATAATTGGCATTGCCTGCTTCAGGGATACGGAATGTCCTGAACTGCACACCATTGCTGTACATCCCAATTACAAAGGAAAGGGTATAGGCGCTTTGCTGGTCAGGAAGCTTGCCTCTACCCTGTACAAGGATCATGAACGCATTTATGTACGTACTACGGCCCCAGACTTTTTTGAAAAGACCGGATTTGTTAAGCTGGAAAACGATATGAAAAAAAAGTTGTGGACAGATTGTGCCGGTTGCGACAGGTTTAACAAATGTAAGCAGGCTGTTATGTGCCTGGAACTGCGGAGAGAAGAATATGCTGACAATGGGGATCATCAACACCTATGACAAGATAAAAGTACTGGATGCTCACTACCGGGCCATTGCCAGGGCAGCTCCCATCTGCCATACTTTTGGATTTCGACTTGCATTATACGATTTCCCATTTAATATGAGTGCTGAAGAACTTGTGGAATATGTTACTGATAAGACAACCATAGGTGAATCGGGTAAATATCTCCGCCTGCTGCATGATAAAGGCCATTTCTTTGTGTTCGATCTGCCTAAAAAGGGTTTTCAGCCCCAGTTTGGTACAGCAGTCGTAACCACCTCTAAACCTGAAAAGAAACGTGCCATAACTCCCGATGATATAGCGCAGGGCATACTCAGGAAAAGCTCATACCTGCTTCTTGTCGGCCTTGGCAGGAAAGGCCTCCCTAAAGAGATGTTTGAGCAGGCACCCCTTCATCTGGATATAACCTCAGCCGGCATATCCCTGGAAACATGCACAGCTATCGGATGCATTCCTGCGTATATAATGGGTATAGTGCATAACCAGGCAAAGTTCAAAAGCTCAGACTTAGAGTAGATAGCTGTTTAAAACAGATAACACATGCTGTGACAAAAAAATATTAAGAAAGGTGAGCGCATCAACGCTCTTATTTCCTGCTCATGAAAACGAATGCCAGGCCAAGTATCGCTGCCACGGGCAGAGCAATTGAAGGAAATTCTGGAATTTCCTGACTATTCCCTCCACATTTACCATTTCCCAGCTTGATGCTGCGTTCTTCTAATTTTTGTGTATCCAGATCATCTATGCCAGTCAAATGTATTGCAACACTGTACCCTGCACTTCCATTCTTAATAGGGTCCTCTGAGATTCCCTCTCTATTGCAGTACTAATCCTCCTTTTTTA
>CAZAMM010000008.1:0-49374 GCA_964486435.1 uncultured Methanosarcinales archaeon
GCAGAACTATAAGTCCTAATAACATATAACCATGTTTACTTACCAATGCCAAAAAAACTAGTCTTTATTCGGGCTATAAAAAAAGTTTGTAGTGCTCCGATGGGGAGCATAAAACAAAAGTTTATACTCCTAGACAGCGTTTATATATTTTAGTGACTCGCAATGACTCGCAATGTAGACGATGTACACGCTTATGATAGTGGTTTTATTCGGGCAATGAATAGTCTGGAAGATCTTGAGACAACAGACCGTAACAAAAAGTTAGTTAAAGATTTTGTCATGTCCTGCAAAAGGGAAGGACTCGCAAAGAGCACCATAACTAACTATCTCAATCTGTTAAAGAGAATGATAGAACGTTTGCAGGAAACTGGCTTCCCTGGAGAACTTGACCAACTGGAACAAAATGATTTTGATATGTTCATCATGCACCTGGAAGATGTGGTTAAGCTGTCGGCTGGGGAAGTAAGGAACTATAAAAAAGTTACCAAAAAGTTCTATGGATCTCTTTATGAAGGCGATGCTCCGAAGTGGGTAAGACAGATTAAGTTAAAATCCGTTGAAACGCCTGTGCAGCCTTCTGATTTACCAACACAGGACGATATAGATAAGATGATAGCAGCCTGCACAAATCCACGTGATAGGGCTCTTATTGCGGTCTTGGTTGATTCTGGAATGCGGGTTGGTGCTCTGGCATCGTGTAGAGTAAAGAACGTTGTATCTAATGAATATGGGGCTATGATCTACATCAGCACAACCAGCCGAAGCAAGAAGACAAGTGCACCTAAAGGACTGCCTCTCACGTGGTCGGCCGGATTCCTGCAACAGTGGTTAGCAGTGCATCCACTTAGAGAAGACACTGAGGGCCCGCTGTGGGTAACCATGGATAAGAACCGGGAACCACTAAGCTATAAAACAATTCGTGTTACTGTAAAGAACATTGCCACACGTGCAGGAATAAAGAAAAGGATTCACACACATTTATTCAGACATAAGGCCATTACAAATTGGATACTTGACGGATTCAACGAACAAACAATAAACCATAGGGCCGGATGGTCTAAAGGCAGTACTCAAATGTTCAAGATCTATGCAAACTTCACAGATCATGAAATGAATGACGCAATCTATGAGAAGTACGGTCTGAAGCAGGAAGACAAGAGGCATGTGACGTTGAAGAAGTGCCCCAGGTGTAACAATGTGTTGAGGCCTACTGACAAGTTCTGCAGCCAATGTTCTCTTGTGTTGGATAGACAGGCAATGGATGAGATCAAGAAATATGAAGACAAGTTACCTGAAATTCTTCAATTGGTGATGAAGTCGGAGATGGCAAGGGAGATGTTCGGGAAGGTGGAGAAGAACTAGAATTATTTATTCTCTTCCTTCAATTTCTTCTTTTGTTAATCCGGTGCCTCTTTGAAGAGCTAAACTCAACGCTTCTTCCATTGTTGGCAAATTGTTTTTTTTCTGAAACTTTTTTAACATGTTCATTTCATATGTAGAAAAGAAAACAGGTTCTTTGTCATTTTTACCCCAGTGGAACATTATAATATTCTCAATGCCTAAGTTTGAAAACTGTTTAACACAGAATTCTAGTGCATGACTGCGACTAGAGAATATTTTTTCATCAACCATTGAATCGAGCCACTTAACCAGGTCGTCATCCATTGATACACTGAACCGCTCTTTTACCATATGTGTTATTACACCGTCCCCGATTATAAACAGTTTGATGATGATTACACCAAACGTAATACTTATATATATAGAATACATAGTATTGTATGATGACTGCACCAAACGTAACACACAAAAGAAGAATTACAGTCTCTCTTAGTGATGATGTGGTGGATGCTCTCGATGATGTTATTTCAAAACACGAAGCAGAGAATTATTCACAGGCACTGAGGAAGGCAGTTAGAACAGCGTTTATAGAAAAGTAAGAAGGATCCAGAGGCCAAAGAGACCCCCAAACCCTAGACTCGCAATCATGGATTATGTCATTACTGGCATAATATGGTTTTGGGTGCTCTCTGGCTTCCTGTGGATCCACACACGGAGGACGAAGAACATGACAGAATTTAAGGATCTGCAGGCAATGGCAGGCGAAATGTACGACACTGAAGATATGAATACCTGGTTGTTCACTCATACCAGAAGTGAGGAAGAATACCATCAGATCAGGCGGATGTTAAAGCACATGGCTTCGTGGAAGCCGGTAGAATGGCAGGGAGCAACGGGGGCAAGAACAGCAAAGGAGGTGGAGGCATGATCAATACCCCCATGCAAAACAGGTTCAATAACAACAGATCTTCAGCATGTGAAGAGAGATCCGGATAAGATTAGGGATGTACTCAGGACGCATTACCGAATTTTTCATATCACAGATGAGTTTTTTGATAATATGTAGAAGTATTTATACAATGCATTCGCCTGACAATTGTATATTTCACCATGAACAGTATTAATTTATATACTTTGACAACATAGTAAGGAATATAATTATGTAATTAATTGGAGTGACTGTTTATATTCCTTATGGGGACCTTATATTCCACGCGGGGAACCTTATATTCCGGTACAGCCACTATTAAATAAACTAAATTGTTATGGAGTGAAAACCGATGACACAAACACCCTTCACATCTTTGACTGTCTTCCCAGAAACGCGGGAACTAGCAAGGGCTGCATCTGCACGAACGGGGATTAAGATGTGCTACCTTGTTGATAAGGCACTTAAGGAATATTGTAAAAAAAGAAAAGTATAATAGAGAGCCTATCGGGTGTGTCCAGCACCCAGGGGCTCAAAGAGAGTATAGACAAACGGCTATACAAACGTATCAACGTTTAATAGCTTGTTCTCTTACTACATATAGTTTGTGAACATTGTCATACTCTCTTCGGGCCGGGCTTTCGGGAAAAGAGTATGATAACATCCCGACAAGAAGCAAAGGTTGGGGACCAGCACGCCCCAACGAGTGACACAAGTGCTAAGTATAACCACGACTCGCAGGTTTATATTAATGACCCCTGTGAACCACAACAGTTAAAAAATGACCCGCTGATACAGTTTTTTGCTAATGTTGATCCTGAGATTTATAAGTTAGTTGCATCCACGAACCCCACTTTGAAAATGGCTTTTGATCTGGCTAAACGTGTTGTGGAGGCGGAGGGATGAGCGCGGATAATAATTTTTTCCTTCAGCTGTTTGCGTCATCCCCCGTTGTACAAGAATGCGCAAATTTTGATGAAGAAACATATGCATACATAAAATCTTCACATCCTGCTGTTGCAAAATTTTTAGAGGCTTCTAAAGAGATTGTTGCGGCCGCTGAGGTGTGGGGCAATGTGCCGAAGCCGGGTAGGCCCTGGAATATAGTACGCGCTGTGGAGGTGGGATACAATGAGTGACCTTATCGATGGTAGAACACCGCTGGAAATTCTGAAACTGCAGAAACAACACCTAAACATACTGCAAAAAGTACCCCCAGGCAAACCACTGTTAATTAAGGCCATTGAAGGCGGCACCCCAGACGGACAGGACCCGGACCTTTACGGGTGGAGAGATTTTAAAACGGTGTGGCCCAAGGCGTTAGAGTATGGAAAACCCATATACACATGTGGGATACTGAGAAATGAAATTGTTATAGATCCCGATGTAAACGACTGGGACACAATGAAAGAACAGGTAGGGAAACTTAAGTCCTGCCTGGATCTTCATGATGTTCCTTATGAGTTGGCGTACAGTGGTGGTAAGGCCTGCCATCTGCATATATTTCTGGACACGTTTAATATAGATACAGAGGACTTCAATGCCGCAAAAGTGTATGATGTTGATCCTTGGAAATGTGTAAGGGAAACGATAGTTAAAGAACTGTTGAAAATGTCCGGCGCGGATCCTGAAAAGATGGGATTGGACTGGGGTAAGATCCGTTTTGATATTAGTAAGGATAGCAATGGCAGGAACGGAAAAGGGTCACAGATCAGGGAGTATGGAACGACCCGGCCCAATGGCAAGTATAAGACCCTGGTTGACGAGATCCCCGAAACCAACCCCGACTACCTACCCCTACGCTTCCCTGGACAACCGAAGCTCTGGAACATTTCTGGAACAATTTTTCACCAAGCAGTAAGGGACGCATTCAAGGCGGAAGTAGAGCGGGCGAAGGTCCGAAATGAGTATAACCTTGATGGGGTCACTTTTGAATATACTGAAATCGGACAATTCCCATGTTATCAGAAGATCAAGGCGTTACATCTGGAAAACGGCCGATACTATGCTGCATCTGGAATGGGACTACTAAGCAAATTGTGCTGCAATTCTAGGGAAGTGACCGGACAAATAGTAGCAGACGTTCTGGACACTTTTGAGGGGCTTTCACCAAGTGATAAGGAGTTGAGGTTGGATAATTCCCTGAAAATGTTTGATACTGACAAGCATTTTTCTTGCAGGAAACTTAAAGAGATGGTAGGCGCGTATGTATGCGATTTTACACGATGCCCTTTGAAGGAAAAGTTGAAGGCGGTGAAAAACGAAGAACCCGCGCCAATTGATTGGAAAACCCCCCTGAAAAAGGCGGTATCTGATACCCAGGACGCAGACCCAGAAACCCGGATTAAGGCAGCGAGGGTTATTTTAAATGACGTTTTGGCCACTATGGAACCCATAGCAAGAAAAGAAACGTTTTTGGGGAAGGTATGCCCCGAATTGAAGATATCCCCCAGGGCGGCCAACGATATTTACAAAACGTTTGAACACAACGTAAACGTATCAGGCGGGGCGGAATGGTTCAACGAAAAAGGGAAGTTCGTTCCCCCAGTTATGAGTAATATAATAAGGGAAAAATATAATTTAATAACCCTCACTGATACGAAGGATATCTGGGTGTATGACCCTAGTTTGGGGTATTGGACACCGGGTGGGGACGTGGTTGTAAAACAGTATACGCAACACGCCCTTGATATGAGTAGTAAGAAATCACTTGTGGAAGAGACCGTTTACCACGTTATGGTTGAGACATTCCGGGATAGGGGGGTATTCAATACCAATCCCGACTGTATTAACCTGAAGAATGGGATTTATAACCTTCATAACCACATGTTCAGCGATCATACGCCCGATGGTATGTTTACCTTTGCACTGCCATTTAAGTATGATCCTGAGGCAGAATGTACACACTTTGAAAAATTGTTATCGCAGTGTGAGGTAAACAAAACACTGATCTATGAAATTTTTGCATACTGTTTAGTGGCAGGGTATCCCATACAGGCGTTTTTCGTATTCCTGGGAGACGGCGGGAACGGGAAAGGCACGGTTTTAAGGGTTCTTCGTAAGTTTTTAGGCGAAGAAAATATAACCGGGCATAGTATGCAGGCACTTGATAACAATCGATATGCTAAGGCCGATTTATTCGGGAAACTTGCTAATATTTGCGGGGATATGCCCCCCACACAAGTTACTGATACTTCAGCAATAAAAACCACTACAGGCGGGGACGCAATAACAGCACCCGTGATTTACAAGGGGAACATTACATTTGAGAGTAGGGCAAAAATGATCTTTTCCCTAAACATTATGCCTGAATTTGATGACGAAACCGATTCTTTCGACAGAAGGCCAGTATTTCAGGAATTCAACCGAAGGGTAGTGGGATTAGACCCGGACTTCAACGAGGCCGACCTGTGGACGGATAACGAACTTTCCGGGATATTCAACCATTGTTTGCAGGTTCTGCCAGATCTTCTACAACGTGGAACATTTACCGGGCAAATGGGTATAGAAGAGACAAGGGTTTACAGACAGAGGAAGGGTAACACAATACAGACATTCATAGAAGAGTGTTCTTATCTTTCAGAGTATGAAACAGTCGAGACCATACACGTTTACGCTGCATATTTGAGATGGTGCACCGATAACCACGAGACGGCCATGAGTGATAAAATATTTGGCCGTAAATTAAGGGAATTTTTCCCAGAAATTAAACGGCGTAGATTTGGGACCGGAGACGATAGAAAATATATGTATATCGGGTTCAGGCTTGAGGATAGATATATCGAACTTGACCTGATTGAAGAGCTTGAAAAATATGAGAGAAGTAAAAACGGAGAAAAAAACCCAACCCCCAAAACTTCTTCTGTCGAAAAACAAACAAAACCCCAACAAAACCCCATCAAAACCCCAATAAAAAAATCTGATTTTTCAAGTACATTAGCCTTAAATGAAGTAAAAAACCCTATCAATTCTACTATAATTGGTTTGAAAAAAAATAAGAGTAATTTCCCAAGGGAAAAAGGGGGGTGCGAAAATATCAGTAATTTATCTGGAAGGGATATGAGCGGTTTGATAGGGTTTAATTCATCAAAACCGGCAAATGATACCGAAAAACCCGAGATTTACAATGGGGTTTTGATAGGGTTTAATGGTGGTTTGATAGGGTGTAATTTGGATTTGGAAGAAAAAACCAAAAAATTGATAGAAGAAAGTTTAGATTTATATGAAAAAACTACAAAGCGAATTTTTGCCAGGAATGCACATGAGGCAAAACACGATATTCCGAATTATCATAAAATGTTTGGCGTTGATCCACTGTTGATTTACAAGGCCGTTGAAAAAAGAGCAAACGCCCGATGTGTGGACTGTGGCGCGGATAATCCGAATAATACATCAGATGATGGTAAACGGTGCAAACCATGCTATAAAATATACTCCAATCCTCAAGCCGTTGTCATACCTGAAGAGTTCAGCCTTGAGCCAACGGAGGCGACACCATGAGTACTATTGTTGTAGACATTCATATGAAAAACGGGATTGTACCCAAACACGATATTTACATAGGCAGGCGTGACAGATTTAATAAGAGACCCGAAAGCAAATGGCACAACCCGTTTTTTGTAGATAAGCCTGATAAAAAACGCGATGGCACTTTAGAAGAGGCAATTGAAAAACACAGGATAGGCCTACTTCAAAATGACGAACTACTCGAGGCATTGCCAGAGCTACACGGTAAGATCCTGGGGTGTTGGTGTAAGAAGCCTGCTCCCTGCCATGGCGACACCTTGGCAAAATATGCAGACATTGTTTTCGAGGCATCCCAGGCAGTAGGCAGGAAACTTTCAGCGGATGAGATCAGGGAGATTTTAACACGGTCCGAGGTGACACAATGAGATCCAGTAAAACCCTTCTAACCGATATAGGGAATTATTGCAAATTGTGCAGTTCAAGTAATGGCGTTTCTGTTGTAGAGTGTCCTATGTGCAATTGTCCATTATGGGAACATCGAGAAGGGGCAAATACCGCAAATCTTGCGGTAATACCTAGATATTCAGATCCAAATAGTAGGCACAAGAGAGAAATTAGTTACATTTTAGCAGAAGAAATTAAAAAAATGGGTTTAGGTGTTGGAGGGCAGCGAACGTTTCAAAAAACTACGTATATAATTAAACAAGCAGATCGCGGTGATAAATACGCGATGGAACTTGCGAACGAATTAAAAAATGAAAAAATAAGTATTCATCGAGCCTATACGCTTCATAGGGAATATGTTAAAAACAGAGAGGTGACACCATGAGCAGTCACCCATTATTTGATTTTGATGATTCCGAAGAGGCAAAACACAGGAAGGCACTGTTCGAGGCATTTGAAAAATTCTATGCGTCATATGTGAAGCAGGGAGGCCGGATCTATGAACCCTGAAAAGATCACATGTGAGGAAATCCGGAAACTATACCATGGGGGGGGTCATGTATGAAGACAATTCAAGATCTGACACAGCAGGAAATTAACCACATCCTGCAGGAGTCATCAACATATTGTTACAGTACCATAGCCAGGGAACACGATGTATGTATTAATACAGTAAAAAGAATTGTGCGAACTTATACAAGACAAAGCCAACAAATAAAAGGATAAAGAGGGTTTAAATGGGCGAAATAAGTGATAATATACCTCAGAACGTCAAAAAAATTGATAGATACCAGTTATTGAAAATGTCTGCCTGGATGGTTGAACACCTGCATGATAGGTTATCTAGGGCTAAATTTGTTGTGAAAGATACTGATCCAGTGAAACTTCAATATTACCGGGTATTTCTGCAGGCAGTGCAGGCACATAACGCTATCCTGAAAGATGAAGATCTTGTTGATATAAAAACACGCCTGGAACTTATAGAAACCGCTCTGGAGGCGAGAAAATGAGCATTTCAACATTAGATAAGGCGACAGATAAGATCATTGACAGAATGTCACCTGAAGAGCTAGCGCGGTATGTAAGCGACATGGTGAATAGTCAGGCAAAAAAAGTAAGTTTGGGGGAAATCACACATGAGGATGTTGATCAACAGAACGAGATCTTCACTAAAAAACATCTTGTATTTCGCGACGGTGAAAAGCATGTCCGGTATCTGCAGGCACTTTGCAAGGAAACCGACAAGCACATGATGAAGGTATTAGGTGAAGAGTATATCAGATACCTAAACGCAGAGATCAAAGCAAGCGAGCTTGTAATAGTGTCTGTTAGGCTTGCAAACCTGTTATGTGATGAGATGAACCGACACACTACAAACACCGAGATACCAGAGCTTGTACAAACATCACTCGATGATCTTGATGGGAGTGCAGAAGAACATTTAAAAAAGATTGATGAACTTGAACAGGCAAAAGTGAAGTTTTTAAGCAATTCAAGATGGGTGGAGCTTGGGACTTTTCCGGATGTTGTAGAAAGAGAAAGCCTTCTCCCAGAATCGCCATTATTCAATAGTGGGGATAATTTTTTAGGAGAACATACAAAAAATACAAACACGGGCGGAGTTACTGTATCGCTGCAATTAGCAGATTGTAGTAAAAAAGAGTAGTCTTTGGTCTCGTTGCCTAGAGTATCAGCAATGTGGTGTATTGCTTTGGCGTATTGTTCAGAGTTTCTGACTGTTTTAGGAGAAATACCATACTCTTTGGCAACAACTTCTTCAGTTTTTTCAGAGTGGTAATTTTTACCACTTTGTTTTTTAGCATATTGGTTGCCTACAGGTGCACCGTATCTCTTCTTTCTATGCTCATACTGCTTCCCAATAAGGTACGTCCTTTTTTCATCCGTGAGATTACGCCTGGCGAGCTGGTTCTGTATACAGACCAAAGTTGCCGTTTCCACGGTGGTAGACTTTTGGGTTTCCGTATACTTTTACTCGTTTTCCGGAACTGTTCTTCAGGGAAACTTGTCCGCCTTCGGATTTTACACCTGTATTCTTGTAGGCTTTCTTTGCATCTGAAGCCGTAATTATTGGCCCTGGCGTTTTATTTCACCAGATGAAATAAGGATTTTGACTTATAAAGCTTTAATGGTGATTACTGATTATGCAGGCGAACAGAAAATGCATTTCCATGAGCTACAGCATGGCATTAAAAACTATCTCATATAAATAAAAGTGCACTTTTTGTGTATATCGTTGGAAGTCAGAAGAGAGTTACTCTTCTATAACCCATTTATGGCCTATGTATCCTTATATAGAAGACATGATTTTGCCCTACCTTTAGTAAAACAAATCCCTTTACATATCCACTTTTTATATGGTTCACCGATCATTTTCGCCCCTTTTTAAGAAAAAGAGAATTGCTGAATAGAAATTCTAAGGAGATAGATATTATTATATAAAAGAATGGTCTATATTTAATATATAAGCTACTCAAATTGACTCTACAAAATAGATAAACTAAAGTATGTAGAGATTGTTTGTAAAATAAGAGATTGAATTTCGGAAGCTTACTTAAATGAATCAAGCACTTTTAGCTTCAGTAAACAGTAACAAAATGCAATCGTATCAACTCATTTACATAGAGAAATCTGTAATCGATACTTTAAAGCAAAAGTTTACTTCAAACAATATAAATCTCACCATATTGAATAACCTGAAAAGTTTGTACCTCATTGATGCACCTTCAAAATTAGGTATGATTTTAAGTCGATTTACAAACTATAATCTATTTACTTTCAAAAATATAGAACTACCTAAATTAATTCTTTTTTTCCGTAAACAAGGCTTTGAGATACATAGTTTTGAATTTGTTGGGGAAAAATATTTTGAGGAGGAACTTTCTCAAACCATTGAGTCCATTTTAAGAAATCCGAGTGCCGACAAAATATTAGATGTAATTAAAAAGAACTCACTGGAAATTAGTAAGTTTAAAATGAAAAAACAAAGTACCAACGTAATAATATACCGTTCTGGACTTATACACACAAATGAAAATAGAGAAGAGCTAACGAAAATTATGTCCACTTTTTTTGAGGATCTTTAATGTCGGATCAGACACACCTGTATTCACAATTTATAAAACTGATCCCAGTCCTCAATAAAATGGATCTTAATGATATTGGAAGATTTGTAATTGTCCTTTGTTCTTCTTATTGCATAATTAAAGACCCGACTAATTTAGTAAAAATAATTTTAGTAATCATAACTGTCCTCTTTGGAATTATACCTATAGCTATATACAATACTAGAACAGAATCGAGTATAGATGTTATTTATTGCTCAAACTCCAGAGAAAATAATGACTGTGATGATGATACAAACACTATTGGAAAAAATCTGGACGATCTTTCTTTTATGAATATTACAGAATTAAAAATGTTTATCTCACAGCTTAATTTAGACTTGCATATTGTTAATAACCACTTTTTAAAAAAGAAAATCATTGGAGGAATTACACGAAGATATAATATATACTTGACTTTTTTTTATTTTTCAGATCAACTAAACATTGTATCAAACTTGGAACCAAAATCATTAGATACAGTTTCGGGGGACGAAATAAAAGAAAAGCAGAGGTATATAGTTACTCAGCAAATTCTGAAAGACACTTTCAATTGTGGCATAACAATATTTTTAAAAAATTTCCGCGATAACCCAAAAGAAATACGATTTTGTTTAGAATTGGAGCCAGTTAGACATACACACCTTCATTCCCTTTGCGCTGCAATCTTGAATGGAACTCTATTCTATGTACAGAAAAAGATAGTTATTCACCACTAACTAAATAGTTATATAGTTTTGTGTTTCTGTTTTACTGTGATATTATGTCTCAAATAACTGGTAATAATAACTTATTTCACACTTACAAAATGGACCTCAAAGATGATTTGAAACGAGATATAAGTACAATTGACCGAATTATCGAAATAGTTTCTAAAAATAAGGCAAAAACCCTAAATGTAGGTGCAAAAGGATTTGTTCCTTATTCTTTTGAATATGGTGAGGAAATTAATCTGAATAAGGATATAAAAGAATCAAAAGTTCGAGATATGTTAATAGTAAAACATTATGAAAAAAATAAAAAACAAAGAAAAGATCCTGCTCTCCTTTTACAAGCGGTTGAACAACCAGATGTAAGTAAAGAAATTAAAAAGCAATTAGAAAAGATGATCGAAACTTCCTATTATACGACATATCAGCAAGATATTATATTTATTCCAAGAAAAGAAATTACGGTTATTTTTCCTGCCAATAATAGGGATGATGTTTTAAAATGGCAATTAAATCCATATTTTGAAAGTTTCTTTGAATTTAATCTTGATCCAATTAATAGAAAAATAACTCAAGATGTATTAAAGTGGTTAGTATGGAAAGTTAAAAAATCAGATGAGGGAAAAATATGCGATTCCCTTAGCATATCTGATATTTATAAGTATGACTCAGCTGCTCATTTGACCACAGGTAGAGTACAAATTGAAATGGAAGGAATAGATGATAATAACTATGCAAAATTATCAATGGCTTCGGGCGAAGAATGTCATGCCGTTGGATTATCTGTCGTACATAATGGTGAAGAGTTTAACTTTAAATTACATACCGAAGGTAGTTACACTCCATCATGGTCACAAATGAACACTTTAGCCTATGCGGATAATAGTCGTGCCAATAGAATTATAATTTTAGAAAAAATTAGTATGGAGATTATTCCTAAAATATATCATTATTACAAGCAAGACCAAGAAAAGTGGGATTCTATGAAAGATGAACTTATGGATATAAATGCACATGAGGTTAAAGAGAGTCTTACAATTTCCGAATAAGTTGCAGCAATACTTTCTTTTCTTTTTGCTATAAATCTTCCCTCCCTCATCAGTATCTATGATGACACCGATATTGAAAGAGCAAATATTACCAAGCTGCACGTTCTTTGAAATAATCGGCTTATTTTTTCTAAACATTTGACCTTCTCTTATGTTTTTTGGTAGTGTCCCTATTTTGCTCTGTACCTTAATCTATTCTTAATCTTCCATAGATAAATATCTGTTTACAGTGATCTATTCTTCATGAATGTTCTTACAGCATCTGCACTATCGACAAAATAATCTTCTAACAGGTCATATAGATTCATGGTTCTGTACCTTCCTAGTTGTTCTCAATATTCTACTAAGGTACAGGACTATCTCATTTTACAGCAAAATAGATACGTTACCCATTAAACTGCTAAAAATAGCAAAAATGTACATGTTTTTTTTGGATATTTCATTTTTCCGAAACGTCTTTAGCCCAATAATCTTTAGTTCTAGTATAACTGCCATCCAATTTATCTATTGCATTAGTTAGGGGGATTTCATAACATCCAAGCATTTTAAGTTGAACTTCAAGTTCATTATTTAAATAATGCCTAAAATACTCAAATGATTCGTTGATAGATTGAAATTCATGGCCCCATTTTAAATTGACAATCCACTTTCCTTTATTCATTCTTTTGTACTTGTCTATTTCTCTGTTTAAACGTATTCTGGGCATACACAATAAATCTAAAGAATTGAAAACTATATATTTATCTGTAGTTCTGTCTCTTATCAATACAAACACATATGGGTAGTGTTTGAATAGATTCTTAATTGCGGTTTCATCAAAAATGAAGATGTTTTCTGTAGGAATACCTGATTTTTCGCCCCATAATTCTCTATTTTTGCTTTTCTTTTCCTTGCAATCAAAAGCAAAAGTAATTCCTTTAAACTCTACTAAAAAATCTATTTGATCATATGAATCTGTATTATCTTTTATAAGTAAGAACTCAGAACAAAATTCAATAGCATCCTTACAATCTTTTTCGAAACTCATTTATACCTCAGAAAAAGACTCGATGCTTTTATTGGATGTATATAATTTTATTCGTTCTTTAGCTATATTGCAATAATCTTCTGATATTTCATAACCGACAAAATTTCTTCCAGAAACCAATGCTGCAATTGCTGTGGACCCAACACCAATAAAAGGATCTAATACAACATCATCTTTAAACGTATACAGTTGAATCAATCTTCTAGGAAGTTCAATCGGAAATGGAGCTGGATGTTTTACTTTTTTTGCAGACTCTGTATTGAATTCCCATACACTCTTAGTATATTCCAAAAATTCATCTCTTGATATTGTATTTTCTTTTTTTGTAGGATTTTCTCTTTTAAAATGGTCTTTAGAGAAAACCATTATATATTCATGGGTATCCCTTAAAACAGGATTAGATGCTGATTGCCAACTCCCCCATGCACATGATCCCCCCGAACTTGCACCTTTTTGCCAGATAATTTCACCTCTCATGAAAAATCCAATTTCGTGCATGATTTTTGTTATTTCTGAGTTCAACGGAATATAGGGTTTTCTACCAATATTCGCAATATTTACAGCTGCTCTGCCTCCAGGTACAAGAACCCGATAAACCTCTAGAAAAACGGTTTTAAGGAGGGAAAAATATTCATCTAAATGCATATCATCATCATAGTCTTTTCCAACATTGTAAGGGGGAGAAGTTACCATAAGGTGTGCACTACAATCAGGCAATTCTTCCATTTTTTCACTTGATTTACATAAAATATTATCTAAATAATCAAGAGAAATCGGATTTTCAATATATTTTATGTTAGCCTTTGGTAATACCATATTCGAATAAATTCTTTTGTTATAGAATTCACTCGAATCATGGCTATACCTACCTGATACCCCAAAAGAGCTTGTCTTTGTGCCATTACCCATATTAATCACGTATTAGTTGCAAAAATTTTTCTCCTTTCTCTTCAAGGCTAATTTCACGATTAGCGATTTCAATAATTGAACCTAGTTCTTTTTTTGATTTCATAAACGAAACATATGACAGCTGAGTATTCAATAACTGGTTTAGATGTCTCAACAACTCATCATATGAATCCATACGTATGAACCCATTATTAGAAGTATTTTTGATGCTTCTAGTATTATTTGTTGGATTTGAATTTACAGACCAAAAACCCTGTATTACTCCGGACTCTTTAAGGTGATCTACTTTATTTATATAATGTTCTGTTATGGGAGTATTTCCAATTACAATTATTGGGATGGTACTTGCTTTTTTCCCAGAAACCCTTATTCCAATACTCTTGCCAATAGCCTTTAACATTGAATCGGAACGTAACATACCAGGATTTCCACAATGTGTGGAATAATCGCCAACCAATAACAAGCTATTATTTTTGTATTCCCAGTTCCAAACAATTGACATTTTAACTTCAAAAAGTGCAACTATATTTTCAGCCCTTTGATGTGTGTCATTTGTTCGACAGAAGGCAACATCAGCTGACGATTTTTTAGGCAGTTCTAGTTCTTCACATACAACGCCTTGTAAAGCAAAAAAACCTTTTGATTCAGCATAACTTTTCAATAAACATACAACCCATCTTTCCGTAAAATTTCCAATAAAGGTGTTTCTACTCTGCAGAGTATCTTTTTTACCATCATATTTTGCTGGCCAATATGCTAAATATTTCCCATCCGCAGTCTTGTAGAACAGCTTCTCCTTAGTAGTCAATTTTAAGGCTTGCTCGAAAAACTCCTTTTCAACTTCCTTATCCCATAAAGACGGCATATAATCACTTATTTACTGATTTTTAAAGCATACTTTAATGTCATACTATTTAAAACAAGACACTGAATAAAACACTTACTGATTTAGTTGGCAAACCACCATAGAAGATATGGTTCCCTCAGCAGTATAACCATTATTTAAAAATTTCTATGCAA
The DNA here is from genome assembly GCA_964486435.1 of uncultured Methanosarcinales archaeon. GTDB lineage: Archaea > Halobacteriota > Methanosarcinia > Methanosarcinales > Methanosarcinaceae > Methanomethylovorans. The sequence continues at coordinate 15,018 of CAZAMM010000008.1, forward strand.
CTTTATTTTTTTTAATGTTGTGCCAGTGTACACTGTTTTCAAAAGATTAATCATTAACTATATATAAGATTATATTCATAAGATTCTCCCCAAAGTCAAATAATTTTTTATATATTAAAAGTTTTATGATACGGTGGTTAAATTGAAAATAAGAGTAGTAAGCTCAAAAGAAGAGATCGAAACCCTGCACCAGAGTGAGGAAATGATACATCTGGCTTTCAGACCCTCAAATACAGATATCTTTTCAATGATAGCAAAATGCCCTAAACTCAAAGCTATCCATATGCCTACATCATATAAGAAAACACTTTCAAAGTCATCCCACATGTTCCTAGAAATGCAGGGTGTAAAAATTCTAGAAGGTGATCTGTGGGGCAACAGAGAAGCAATAGAAGAGTACTCTGAGATCTCACAACATGTTTATGACAGTATCGGGGAATATAGACAAAAGGGAATGTCCGATGAGGATATGCTAACACAAATGAGAACTGAGACTGGTTTAAGTCCTGATATCCTTTCTTTTCTCATCAACAGAACTAAATGAGAAGGGATAACTTCTCCTTCGTTTTTCATCAATAATAGCTCTTTAAAAGAAAAAATCACTCTAAAAATCTTTGTTATGGAACCTAATGAACTTCAATTAAGCAAACTAACCCAGCATGTTCCTTTAGTTCTAATATTGTTCCCTTTTCCCATCTTTTTAAGATCAGCTATGCTTTTAGGTAAGGTTATACTTAGTCTTCCCAAACTTTCCTTAACTTTAACTTTTGAAATGAAAACACCTTAATCTATACATTAATTTACAATTATTTCTAACTTCAAAACCTATTAGTTTTTTCATTAACCCCACTTTTTTCTTTGTGTAGTGGCCAGGAAACATTGGCCTGGTACAGGTTACGGTGTTCTAATGGGACTTTCCAACCGGACCCTATTTCATATCACCTCTTGATAATTTCTTAGTTTTTGTATTTCTATATATTGATAGAATCTGCATTAATACAAACTTTCGTATTATCCGATGTTCATTTTTGATAGATGGAGACGTTGCAACATTGTAAACAAATTTAAACTAGTAAACCTATAAGGAGTAAACATGTCAATATCCAAAACCAGCCGTGTTAAGGCATCCACACCATTTAAAAGGACTGCAGCACTTGAATTAAGAAGAGACGGTCATACACTTCAAGAAATAGCTGATAGTTTAGAATGTTCTCGGTCATATGCATATAAACTAATATCAAACGCACTAAGTGAACTTTCTAAACAATCCGTGCAGGCAACTGTGGAACTTAGAGAACTTGAGAACATAAGGTTAGATGCACTATGGGAAAAGGCATACTCTGAAGCCATTGGGGGCAACATGGCAGCTATTAACACTTGCATAAGGATTAGTGAACGTAGGTCCAAACTCTGGGGGTTAGATGGCATTCAGAAAATGGAGCACTCAGGCAGTGTTACGGTGTTGTTGCATATGGCAGACTGTAGTAAGAAGGAATAGTCCGTTTTTGTGTGAGTCGGGTTCATCAAAATCGCGGAAAGTACCCACATCGGACACTTGTCTGTTTTGAGTAAATCCTGCAATTATCTACCAATGTGTACCAATCCGGTAAAGTACATGCTGCTGAGCAGCAGTTAAAATTATATTTGTGATTAGTATTAAAAAAGTTAGTGCTGAGTACTTAGACATGCTCCACAGGAGCTGTTTTTTTATAGTTGTGATAGTATAATATAAATGGGAGCTGTGCGCCCGATGTGCACATGGGTTCAGTGCCTCAGGCACCGTTTTTGATATATTTGTGATTGGTATAATAAAGTGAAGCCTGAGGACTCAGAAGCGTCCCTTCAAGGAGTGTTTTTAATATATACCAATTAGTATAATAAAAACAGTCCCACGGGGATTAGGCTGAAAGCCGTGCTTTCGAATCAATACGCACACTGTGCGCACATCTCCTATTTATATTATATTAATTATAAATATAATAAAAACTGTCCTTGAAGGACAAGGGGAAGTACTCAGCACTAACGTATATTGTAATAATCACAAATATAATAAAAATGAAGGCTGTGCCACCACGCGATACACACGCGCGCAGGATAAACTTTACCTTCGTCAGAATTCTGACAAATGTTCAAATTGAATCCACACATGCGCGGGGAATACCTCTCCCATTAGAAAAACAACCAAAATAAAGAGCATGGTAGCGTTTTCACAACATGGTTAAGGTGTTTATACCTATTTCGGAACATATCGCATCCTGTGGCGTTCTGTGGGGTTGGTGGCTGGCTCATTTCGATCAACCCTCTTTATAGTGTATTTTACTATAGTAATTGTTGTAAATTTTATTGTTTTTACTATAGTAAAACATATATGGCATTAATGTCTATTATTATATATGCCTAATCCAGTTGATTCTAAACCCGTGATTATCAAGACCGATACATATAACAAACTTATATCACGGAAGCAGCCGGGCCAGTCAATAGATGATGTTATCAGGGAACTTTTAGAACTGCCACAAAAGAAACGAAAGTTAACACTTGAACAAATAGCACAAAAGGAAAGGGTTTCCATAGGAAAAGTACGAAACGCTATTAAATACACTATTGCAGTTGATACGATAGCGCTTAACTGTGGAGAACGGATTAAAAAAGAAATACTCGAAGGCAGATTTGATTTACCCAAAAGAGATATAATCAAACTATCAAATTTGCATCCTGAAATACAGCGGGATATTGTAGAAGAATATTTAAAGAACTATTCTACTTTGTGAAATTCATAATAAGGTGCGTTCTCTTTCCATTCGATGGAAACTTTTTTAATTCTTATACGTTGTGCTGATGTCAGCATCGCGTGAAAAACATTAAACAGTTGTCTCTTTATTCAATGGCCAGTTTTATCTTCACAGAGGACATATATTGTAAAAGAGACTTGTAGAAATCACTATCAGATGTTAGGAGTATAAAAAAGTTTATAGTGCTCCGATGGGGATTCGAACCCCAGTCGCAGGAGTGAGAGTCCTGCATGATTGGCCGTGCTACACTATCGGAGCATTACGGTATCTGCTTTGACAGCATATCCAAAACACGCTTAACAAATATTAACTTTTCGTTCAGGATAAATGGGATATGTTCTAGACGAACATACCTGATGGTGTGGATGTATCCTCTTCGGAAACCACTTTCTCATAAGCATCCATCATATCCTTCATCGTTACCTGTTCTCCACGGCGCCTAAGTACGAACATGCCTGCTTCTTTGGTAATTACCTGAAGGTCAGCACCGCTAAGTCCTGCTGTTATCTTGGCAAGCTTGTCGAAATCCACATCCTCTGCAAGTTTCATTTTGCGGGTGTGGATGTTCAATATCTCCACACGCGCCTCCAGATCAGGCAGAGGTATTTCTATAACTCTGTCAAACCTGCCGGGACGCAAGAGAGCCGGGTCCAAGAGGTCTATTCTGTTAGTTGCAGCAATAACTTTGACATTCTTTGTTGCATCGAAACCGTCCATTTCAGCCAGTAGCTGCAGCATAGTTCGGTTCACTTCCGCTGAGCCGGTGGTTCCGTCATGGGTACGCATGCCTCCCACAGCATCGATCTCGTCTATAAATAGTATAGCAGGAGATTTGTCGCGGGCAAGCTGGAATACATCTTTGACAAGTCTCGCTCCCTCTCCAATGAACTTCTGTACAAGGTCAGAACCTGACATACGGATGAACGTTGCCTTGGCACTGGAGGCGACAGCTTTTGCGATCAAGGTCTTCCCTGTACCTGGTGCGCCATACAGTAGAACACCATTTGGAGGTTCAATGCCTATGTTAGAGAACAGCTCAGGTTCTGTCAATGGCAGCTCTACAGATTCTATTACTTCCTTGATGACTTCATCAAGGCCGCCGATCATATCATACTTTATTCCCGGGGAATTGATCAGCTCCATCACCTGCGCTCTGACATCAGTACCTTTACGTATGATAGTTATTATAGAAAATGCGCCGTTAATACTTACTCTCATGCCCGGCTCAAGTTTTCCATAAAGGTTATGTGGGATCCTTGTCATTACTTCCTGATTGTTGCCATGTTGCCTTATAAGGGCCATATCATCTTCTATTTCCATGATACTGGCGATGAACAAAGGAGGTGTTGTCAGGTGTTCTATCTGCTTCTTGAGTTTGCTGATCTCTTCCATGTAGGAATTGTTCATCATGCTGGCTTCAAGCAGTTTTGCCCGCATGTTCTCATTATTGACTTTCAGCAGTTCTATCTCGTTGAGCAGTGACCTCACATCCTCTTTGCTGAGGTCCTCGAATTCTGTACGGGTTTTGCCTCTGGATGTGCTGGTATCAACGGGAGTATCTGCGCTAGTGTTCGTCATAAGACGCCCCTATGTTTATCATTTGATATAAATCCGACTGAGGTTCAATTCAATGTGGTATTTAATGGTATTTTATATATTTATATTTACATTTCACAGAGATGCGTTATATTCTGGATAACAAATTGTAAATAATAGCTGTAATATGATGTATTTGGTCTATTTAGTGGCATAAATACAGTTTTCAAGCCGAAAAAAGCTACCCCTTCATTTCCACTGGAGTAATAAAAGAAACATTTATCTATCAAGTTCACAATATCTATTTACGTGGTACAATTGAAAAGAGGTAATTTTACTTATTTAACTAAATAAAGCTTTATTCTCTCTTTATTCAAATAACAGACAACTTAGCACATCAAAAGCAGCACAATATTTATATATTATTGATACAATGTATATCATTGTAGTACAGAAAACTAAAGCAGTGTTCTGTAAAAACAAAAACTTCAAGCTAAAAGAAAACCATTGTCTGAGGGGATATATGGTTTGTGAATCCTTTCGTCTGAGGAATGGATGGATTCACACGATGCAGAGGCAGAGTTATGAAGGTCCGGCTCGAAATAACAGATGAAGACGGGACAACACATGTAAATGTTGAATTTACAGGGGATGAATGGCAGAAATGCCTGGTCTCATTCATTGAGTCGTTCACGGGAAAGAGGATTCAGGCATCAGGGCCTTCTTCTGCTTCTGTATCTAATTACTCTTCTTGTCAACAGACAGTATCACAATCTTCACCACAGGTAGTTCCACAGTTCTATCAATCGCCACCCCAGGTCTTTCAAATGCCTGTGATGGCACCACCGCCTGGTATGCAGCCAGCGGCACCATCTTTTTTTTCGCCATCCCAACCTTTGGTATATCCATATGCGATTTATCCGCAGTACCAGCAAATGGTACCACCAATGCATTCCAACTATTTGCACTCGAACGTAGCTCAATACGCAACACCAGCACAACCTTCTGATCCATCATCTGTGAACCAGTATACACCAGTTGCTAACACATCACAACAGTCGCCGCAGCAATCCCAGTCAAGGCAAGAACAGCCTGTAACTTCAGTGCGTAAGGTTCCTTCTTTTAAGGAAAGGATAGGGGATACTAAGCTCACGATCAATGAAAGGCTCGAACTGTTCCTCAAATATGAATATCCGCGTGTCTGGTTCTCATCTCAGGATATACAACAGCACTACGAAAAAATATACGGTCCTATTAAGCTCAGCACAGTGTCTACTTATCTTTCCCGTATGTTCGGCAAGGAAATTCTTGAACGCAGGGGCAACCGGACACAGCGGGAGTACAGGTATATTTCTGATGAACCTGCGGAACTTCAGGTATATCAGGGTATTCCTCATCAGAACATAGTTCAATGATCTAAAATTTTAAATATGGTTCCTACAATTTCTATGACATCTTCTCGTGACATAATCAGGATCGGTTCTTTATTGGCGGTCATTGGAGTTGTATTGCTGTTTTCTGGTGTTTTCTTATCAGCTATACAAAACAGTAGTAGTGGAGAGTTCGGTGGTCTCGTGCTCATTGGACCTGTACCGATAGTTTTTGGTTCCTCTCCCCAGGTCACCACAACTATGATGTATGTAGGTCTCTTTGTGTTCCTTATATACCTCTTTTTATGGAGGAGAATGTGATAGAGGCACAACTGCTCATAGTCATGGGAATTATATCAATTTTCATTGGTTCTATTATGTTTCTTATTGGTAATTCCATTTCTTCCAACAAAGGAAAAAGTGAGCTATCTGAGGATTCTTTCTATAAGAGAAGTGATTACCTAAGCGGTTACTATCCTGATTCTACAGATAAGTCCTCGGGGCCAGAAGTGAAAGGTGGCGGCATCATAATGCTAGGTCCAATTCCTATAATCTTTGGAACCGACAGCAAAAGCACCCAGACGGTTATACTGCTTGCCATAATTCTCATGCTTCTGGCTTATCTCATTTTCAGGCGAGTCTCTCTGTAACTCAGATTCACAGTTTCATTCACAACAGTATGTTCACAGTCTTCTTCAGGATCACAGATGTTTGTGATCATGTGAATCTGTGTTTTTGAGGGGTAGTATGGTCTTTATGTGACTCTGTATGCCAGAGTATATAAAATCATGATCAAACTTTGATATGCATACTTTTATACTCCTGTAATAAGATAAAACAAGGATATGCGCCCTTTCACATTATTATCTGAATATTCTCCGAAAGGTGATCAGCCGGAAGCCATATCCAGGCTCACTGAGAGTATTAACAAAGGTGTGAAACACCAGACATTGCTGGGTGTAACGGGTTCTGGTAAGACGTTCACAGTAGCGAACGTGATCCAGAACGTGCAGAGGCCTACACTTGTGATAGCGCACAATAAGACCCTTGCAGCACAATTGTTCTCTGAGTTCCGGGAGTTCTTCCCGAACAATGCTGTTGAATATTTTGTCAGTTACTACGATTATTACCAACCAGAAGCATATCTTCCCACTACGGATACATATATTGAAAAAGATGCTTCTATCAATGACGAAATCGAACGATTGCGCCTGTCTGCCACCAGATCGCTGCTGGAGCGCAGAGATGTGATCGTAGTCTCAAGTGTTTCTTGTATCTACAGCCTGGGCTCGCCACAGGAATGGCGCGCTATGACAGTGATGCTTACCGTAGGGGAAGAAATAGATCGTTCTGCTTTGTTTGCGGATCTCATCAATATACAGTATGAGCGCAATGATGTCGAGCCTGCACAAGGTACATTTCGCTCAAAGGGTGATACTATTGAGGTTTTTCCAGCTCAGGAGAAGAGGGGAATAAGAATCGAACTATTTGGTGATGAGATAGAAAAGATAGCCTATTTCGAGCCTCTCACAGGCAAGGTGCAGGAGGAGCTGGGTATGGGGGAAACTCTGTCCATATATCCTGCAAAGCATTTCGTAATGCCTCAGGAATACATAGATAAGGCACTTGCAGACATTGAAGACGAGCTTCGGGAACAGCTTGCCAGACTGCGGGCCGAGAACAAGCTGCTTGAAGCGCAGCGTCTGGAGCAGAGAACAAAGTTCGATATGGAAATGATAAAAGAATTAGGCTATTGTAGTGGCATAGAGAACTATTCCAGGCATTTTGATGGCAGAAAACCCGGGGAACCACCCTCTTCACTGCTGGATTTCTTCCCTGAGGATTATCTGATGGTCATAGATGAGTCGCATGTTACCATTCCTCAGATAAGAGGTATGTACAATGGTGACAGAGCGAGAAAAGAATCACTTGTAACATATGGTTTCAGACTACCTTCGGCTCTTGACAACAGGCCCCTGAAATACGATGAATTTGCAAAGCATATCAATACAGTCATCTACGTGTCTGCCACTCCCGCAGAATACGAGGTAGATATGAGCAAGTCTGTGGTGGAACAGATCATCCGTCCCACAGGGCTTGTGGATCCGCAGATCACTATTCGTCCTGTGGGGAATCAGGTAGATGACCTTATAGGGGAAGTTTCCAGGGTGACTGCAGAGGGTTACAGGACACTTGTCACCACTCTTACCAAACGAATGGCTGAGGAACTTACTGATTACCTGCATGAGCTGGGTATCAGGGTGCGCTATATGCATTCAGATATCGATACTATTCAGCGAACTGAGATCATCCGCAGTCTGCGTAAGGGTGATTTCGATGTGCTCGTAGGCATTAACCTTCTGCGCGAAGGGCTGGACATCCCTGAGGTTGCACTGGTTGCAATATTGGATGCAGACAAAGAAGGTTTCCTGAGATCTGAAAGGTCTCTTATCCAGACCATAGGCAGGGCATCAAGGAACGCTGAAGGCAGGGTCATATTATATGCTGACAATATTACAGGCTCTATAGAGCGTGCTGTGAATGAAACAAACAGGCGTCGCAAACTGCAGATGGAATTCAACGAAAAGCATGGTATAGTTCCCCAAACCATCAGAAAAGCCTTGCAGCGTGAGCTTGTAGAGGCGGAAGATAAAATGGTTCCTGATTCTCTTGTGCTGGCAGAGGACAAGTCCGAGAAAGAAGTGGCCGATGTGATCATTGATCTTGAAGCAGAGATGCATCTTGCTGCAAAGAACCTGGAATTTGAGAGAGCTGCAGAGCTTCGTGACATGATCAAAGAATTGCGTGCAAGCTATTCACTGTGAATATCACACAGTGTTTTTCAGTTTTCAGTTGTGATCTTCTCACATATTACTGATGATCAAATGATGCGAAAATGTTATATTACAAAAAGACGTGTATAGGCTACTCAATGCGCCGATGGTCTAGCGGCTATGACTGGGGCCTTCCAAGCCCTAAACCCGGGTTCGAATCCCGGTTGGCGCATCAATTTTACTTTTTCTGTAGTTCATCTATTTGTTTCGCTGTCTCTTGCTTTTTTAGTACTAACAAATATATATCCCGTAATATTGTTGTGATGCAGTGCATACTGTAGTTGCCTCTGCTAAAGGAGAATATCATGTCTGTGGAAACAGCCGAATATATAATATTGAGGGCTCTGGGAGAAGGTGTTGAAATACGGCAATATCCAAAACAAACGCTTATTTCAACTGATGCAAAGGATCAGAATACTGCTTTCTCAATACTTGCAAATTACATTTTCGGGGGCAACGCTGAAGGCATTAGGATAAGTATGACCAAACCTGTGACAACTGTATTGAGTGATGAGGGACTGCAAATGTCTTTCATGTTGCCACATGTTTATTATATGGGAAATGCTCCGAAACCCCTGGATAAGCGTATCACTATTTGGGATTCAGGTCCTCGTAAGGTTGCAACTATGCGCTTTTCCGGTTATCTCAGCAAAGAGAAATATGTGCAGAAGAAGCATGAACTCGCTGAGATCTTACAAAGAGAAAATATTGCTGTGAAGGGTGACTCCTTCATAATGCAGTACGATCCACCGTGGGTGCTTCCTATGTTGCGTCACAACGAGATAGCCATAGAGGTCGAATGATATGTATAAAAAAGCACTTTTCATCTTCAGGCGGGATCTGCGCATAGATGATAATACAGGCCTGATAGAGGCTCTTCATTCTTCACACGCAGTATTACCTTGTTTTATCTTTGATCCCAGGCTGCTGGAAGAGGACAAATACAGTAAGAATGCTCTGGAATTCATGCTGGGTTCCATCAAGGACCTGGAAGCTCAGCTTAATGCACTGGGTGGCAGGATGTATCTGTTTTCAGGCTTACCACATGAGATCATTGCAAAGCTGATATGTGAAGAGGGTATAGATGCTGTTTTTGTGAACAGTGACTATACTCCGTTCAGTTTGCACAGGGATGAGGCGATCTCTACAGTATGTGCAGCGCATGGGTCCAAATTCCATCAGTTCCATGATGCAACACTGCAGGTGCCGGGTTCTGTGAGGACTCAGCAGGGAAAGATGTACCAGGTGTTCACACAGTTCTTCAGGGCAGCCAGCAAACTCCCGGTGGAAGTTCCAGTGCCAGTTGAAAACGGAGGATTCTATAATTCAGATATTCCAGGTGCACTTGGGGCTATTCCTGGGTTCGGTCACAATAATCCTGATCTGTTTGTGCACGGCGGGCGCAGCAATGCGCTGGAAATGCTGTCCGATCTGGGTAATTTTATGGATTATGACAGGCTGCGTAATATTCCTTCCAGGATGGGTACTACTGGTCTGTCGGCTCATAACAGGTTCGGAACGGTATCTATCCGGGAAGTGTACCACTCTTTCAGGGATCAGCTGGGGCCTGATCACACTCTGATCAGCGAGCTTTACTGGAGGGATTTCTTCATTCATCTTGCGGCTGAGCATCCCAGGGTATTCGGGCACGCTTTCAGGGAAAAGTTCGACGGACTTCACTGGGATAATGATCCTGCACGATTTAAGGCATGGTGTGAAGGCAGAACAGGTTTTCCCATAGTGGATGCCGGAATGCGCCAGCTTAATGCCACAGGTTACATGCATAACAGGGTAAGGATGATAGTGTCTTCCTTCCTTGTGAAGGACCTGCACATCGACTGGCGCTGGGGTGAGCGATACTTTGCCCGGATGCTTGTGGACTATGACCCATGTGTGAACAATGGCAACTGGCAATGGGCAGCATCCACAGGAGCAGATGCCACTCCATATTTCAGGATATTCAATCCCTGGCTGCAGCAGCAGAAGTTCGATGAGGACTGCGAATATATTAAAAAATGGGTGCCTGAACTGATGAACATGAGCCCAAAGGATATCCATGCATTGGAGAAAAAAGCTTTGCCAAAGGATACTGGTTACCCTCAGCCGATAGTCGATCATAAGGTGGAAAAGAATAAGGCACTGGCTTTTTTTAAGTCAGTGTGATGATGATTAATGTAATTTAACCTTCAAAATCGATATACACTCGCATACACAAATATATATATGTATATATATATATACATATGTATATTTAGGAATATTCACCTCTGCCTACTCTACACGATAATACTGTGTGTTGCAGATAATATTGTTTCTCTCTAATTTTGAATCTCTTTCATTCATTAATTCTTGTTACATTTTCGTTTCATACGGAACGATTATATATTCCTTAATGCTATCAAACAATTGATTATTTCATATAGTAGTTCCTTATATATGTGAACTTTACAGTCTATTAAATACTTTTATATGTCCAACCTCTTTAAACAATTAAAGGAGATTGTATTATTTCAAATATCAATTCAGTTTCATATGCAACTACATATTCAATATGCCAAATTTCGACAAAAACCAGCAGACTCTGAAGTGAAGGGTAAGTATGGATGATGTAATAATGTTACTGGGTTCCATTGCTCATATCCAGCGGAGCAATTTAGCTTATATGGCAAAAGAACTTGAAGCTTATAGAATCGGAAGTGGACAATTTGAGTTTTTACTGGTTTTATACCATCATGATGGGATATCCCAGGAAGCCATTGCAAAACTACTAAAAGTGAGCAAAGCAACAAGTGCCAGATCAATTCAGAGTCTTGAGCAAGAAGGTTATGTTTACAGGCAAAGAGATGAAAATGATCTTCGAGCTTACAAGGTTTACCTAACTGAGAAAGGCAAGGGAATGAGGCACATAATTTTTGAAAAACAAGCTTCTCTGATAGAATTTCTTTTTTTGGATTTTACTTATGAAGAAAAAGAAATTCTGAAGCTCCTTCTTCATAAAACTGCTATTAAACTTTTTGAACCAGGTTTAGAGCCTCTATCTGATAAATCTAGTAAGATGGAGTAAAAACACAGAGATGGCAAATGAAAGAAAAAAGTGATTTTCTTGGTAAAGATAATGTCCGAAAGCTTCTGTTCAAGCTTTCAACTCCTATAGTCATTGGAATGCTGGTGCAGGCTCTTTATAATATCATTGACACGCTTTTTGTGGGAATGGCATATGGAGCTGATAGTGTCCCTGCAATAGGCGGACTTTCCATAGCTTTTCCTGTCCAGATGATAATAATGGCTTTTGGGATTGTTCTGGGAACAGGTGGATCTTCCATAATCTCCCGGGCTCTCGGAGCACGAAATAAAGAAAAAGCTGAAAGAGTTTTAGGAAATGTTTTTTCCCTGAGTTTGGTTCTAAGTGTGCTTATAGCAGTTCCTTGTCTTCTTTATCTTGAGCCTATTTTAAAGGTTTTCGGAGCAACAGCTGGTGTTCTACCTTATGCCAGAGATTATCTTAAATATATTATTTTAGGTTGTGTTTTTTTTGTTTTTGGAATAGCTGTTCAGAATATAGTCAGATCTGAAGGAAACTCCCGGCTTGCAATGAATGCCATGCTTTTAGGAGGCTGTCTAAATATACTCCTTGATCCTGTTTTTATTTTTGGTTTAAATATGGGTGTCGAAGGTGCTGCAATTGCAACCGTAATATCACAATCTGTAACTTCTGTCTGGCTGCTGCTGCACTATCTTAGAGGTCAGGGTACTGTTCATTTCAGATCACATACTTTAAAGCCAGATGTTCCCATCATCAAAGAAATAGCTGCTATTGGTTCTGGTTCTTTTATAATGGAATGTTCCAGCAGTTTCATGATGATTATTGTGTACAATGTGCTCGCAATTTACGGTGGAGACGTTGCTATTGCTGTTTTGGGCATAGTGATGAGGATAAATTCCTTCATATTCCTGCCTCTTCTGGGCATAGGCTTTGGTTTACAACCAATTATCGGATTTAATTACGGAGCAAAGAAGTATGACAGAATAGCACAAGCTGTAAAAATGTCTCTGATAATAGTAACTTTTTTTGGCTTACTTGGCTTGCTTGTAATTTATAGCCTAGCAGAAAAACTTCTCCTCATTTTCAGTGCGGATCCAGCATACCTGGAAATGGGAAAGGATGCTCTGATAATAATGGTTCTGGGAACGCCTTTGATAGGTCTTAATGTAGTTGCCTCTATCTTCTTCCAGGCATTAGGAAGAGCTAAACCAGCTTTCATTCTTTCTATTAGCCGGCAGCTACTGTTCCTCATCCCAGCTGTTGTTATGCTTCCCAGATTTTACGGACTGAATGGTGCATGGGCTGCTTTTCCTGTGTCAGACCTGCTGGCATTTATACTATCCGGATTCATGCTTTTCAGAGCATATTGCTTATTCGAAAAGAGTAAAAACGCATAGTAAAAGATGCATAGGCTCAATTACAGATAATATCTGCTATATGTGGCCTTACTTTAAAGCAAAAGTGCAGGCCACATTCTATGAATAAATATAAGTAAGTGTAAAGAGTCTTCCCTACGTTTTCAAATTAAATGCTATTACATTAAATCAACTGAGAATGTATGAACTTCAGAACAATTATATTTTAAAAATAAAATTTACATGTTATTGTGACAGAAGATCACTGAAAAACTCGATGAGATAGAAATGGTAACTGAGGAGCAGTTGCGTTCGGAAAGCATCTGGAAGCTCTTCCAGAGATTTGTTTTTCCGGCCATTATTGGTATTCTGGTTGCTGGTGTGCAGACCATAATCGATGGATATTTCATAGGCAATGGTGTGGGTAGCCAGGGGCTTGCAGGTGTCACTCTGGCTTTTCCGGTGGTGTTATGTATTGTTGCTCTGGCAGTGATGATGGGTATGGGCTCTTCCAGCCTTATAGCTCTTGAACTTGGCAGGTCTAACAGGTATAAGGCAGGGAAGATAGTATCCAATGTTTTCCCTCTTGTATTTCTTGTGGCTGCTGTTATCACAATAGCGGGTGTTGCATTTAGCGAATCACTTTTAAGTTTATTTGCTGCACCTGTAGTGGTACAGGATATGGCAAAAGATTACCTGTATGTGATATTCCTGGGTTCTGTGTTCCTCCTGCTCACCATTACTCTTGACCCGCTTGTCAGGAACGATGGCTATCCAATGATATCAATGTACATCATGGTGATCTCCGTATTGATCAATCTGGTGCTTGACTATGTATTTGTCATGAGGATGGATATGGGAGTGACCGGGGCAGCTTTTGCAACTGTAATAGCTTTCTCTGTAAGTGCGATTCGCTTGACACTGCATTTCTTTAGCAGCAAGGCCGGTCTGCGGGTCAGCTTTGGTAGTATGATATTTGAAATGCAGACCGTTAAGAGAATAATGGAGGCCGGGTTGCCTTCTTTTGCTATGCAGATGTCAGTATCTGTACTATCCTTTGCGCACAATTTCGTTTTATTGCAATATGGTTCTGATGCCGACATATCAGCCTATGGGATAATGGGTTATTCTTTTTCCATATTTTACATGCTCTTTGAGGGCATTGCTTTGGGAGTGCAGCCGATCATCGGATTCAATTATGGTGCAGGTCTGTACGGGCGGGTGTGCAGGACTCTGAAACTTGCAATGGCCGCATGTGTAGCTGTGGGTGTTTTGGGATTTCTGATATTCTTCCTGTTCCCGGAAAAAGTGGTGCAGTTCTTTACTCCCGATGATCCTCTTCTCCTTGAGGTCACTGTGGGAGGCATGAGGATATTCGTGCTTTCATTGATCGTACAGGGTGTGGTGGTTGTGAACGCCACATACTTCCAGTCCATAAACCGGGTAAGGTCTGCCCTGTTCATTCACCTGGGCAAGATATTCATCTTCCTGCTGCCCCTTTTGTTCACATTGCCCATGGTATTCGGGCTCAAAGGAGTATGGCTCGCAACCCCAGCAGCCGATTACCTGATGTTCTTCATAGTGATGGTCATGCTTGCCGAAGAACTGAAGGAGTTACAGGGAGAGAATAAGGCATGTAGTTACAAGTAACCTGCAGAAAACGACTTGATATTTGCCCGATTCCGCAATATTAATATGTGAAGTACTTATTTACAACATATTCCTTTTGTGCGGGGGTTGCCCAGCCAGGTCAAAGGCGCAGGGCTTAGGACCCTGTTTCGTAGGAATTCGTGGGTTCGAATCCCACCCCCCGCATGCGAAATTTGGGATGTAGGTAATACCAAAAAACAGAACTCTCCATATTGGTGATAAATGTATAATAGAAGTCTAAAATACAACAGTGAAACTCATTCAAAAAAATATAACTATTAATTTAGATTTACATCTACTTTCTGGGTCAATTAGAAAAACCTAACAAATTTATGTAAATATAGTGATTGGAATAATTTGGATAGCAGGACTTTTAATCTCTGTAATAATTTCAGATATTTCAAATCCAGATTCTTCTGCCTCTTCAAAAATACTACAAAAATATTCGATAAAAGCTTTGTTCAATAAACCAAAACTCGTTTTTCTTAGAAGATTGATGGAGTCCGTCGATTCTGAAGATATAGTACGTATAACTTTGCCAAAAATTCTATATTCACCATCTATCAATTCTTCAATGTTTTGATTAATAAAGTAATCAGCTTTGGCAGACAAAACAGCATTTATTTCTGTTTCAGTGATTTCACCAAAAACCTCTATTGAATTTGATTTGTTAAGCTCTGCCGTTAATCCTTTTAACTTATTTAAAACCACTTCATTTTGAGTAGATTTCTGAGTATCTTTTCTTTTTCCTTTGACTTGAGGCGTTGCTTCGCTTTCCTCTGAAAATGGCAAAGCCATTTCCATCAACTGTAGTATTCTCTCCAGACTGTCAATCAGTGGATTTTTACTAAGCACTGCTTTGAACTCTACAAACATTCCGCTTTCTAACTGATTGAAATCTTCAATTGTGGTTATTTCGTTTACTAAACCCTGTTTTTTCAAATTTGTTCTTAATTTAGAGAATAAAGATGACGGAGTATGAACCTTCTTTTCTGAAGATTCTACATGTTGCCCAGAATCACTTTCATTTTCTGCTTTTACCCTCCCACCAAAAGAAACACCAACTAGACTTAGTAAATTACTTATACCTACTCCAGCTTCAGCTGAAGTATTTTTTCTTTCCGAACCTGTAACTGATGTTTTGATTGTGGTTACATCTGATAACCCATCATCGATTATGGCTAGTAAATCAAAAACAATCTGTTGATTTAGATAAATTGGAATACAAAAATTAAGTGAGTCCTGTATAGTTCTTTCAGTCATATTATCATTCCATTTAATCTAAAAATTATGACACGTTTTTTTACTCCATGCGATTTTGTGATAGATACTCTTTTATTTAATTCCTTCCCACACCTCCAACCTCTTCCTCACACGATCATTCAAAGTAAAAACCTCTCAGTCTTAGCATTATGTTTCATATACTATATCTTCAGAGATTCCAGATTTCTCCCAAAAGGTATATGTTATGAAAACTCATATTCAAGTCGGTGATAGTATGATACACGAAGACAGGAGTAAATTATCAGCAAAGACCCAGGACATGACGAGAGCCATCGATTCACTGAGGGAAGAGCTGGAAGCTGTTGATTGGTACAATCAGAGAGCAGATGTCTGCACTGACGAGAACCTGAAGAAGATACTGATACACAATGCCAACGAAGAGAAAGAGCATGCAGCTATGCTCATGGAATGGATAAGGCAGCATGATGAGAACTTTGCCAAGGAGCTAAAAGAGTACCTTTTCAGCGAAGAGGCAGACATAGCAAGCCTTGAAGAATAAATTCGTTTTTCCATTGCATGCGGGTGTTGATCGCCAGGGTTTGAGCTCAAACAATGCCTTCAGGCATCATTTATACTTTCCGTATGCATTTTTCCAGGTATCGGCTATTTTGATGAATTCATCATAACCGTTCTGTCTGATGAATTCTGTTGCCTGCCTGTATTTGGTATATTTGTATCCTTTTTTACCATAGAACTCATTGATGGTCTGGCATTTCTCAGTTTCCGGGCAATCTGCGCAGGAATTATAGTTCCTGCTGATGCAACATATTTTGATCATGCATTTAGCTTTGCTGAGGTCGCGCTCTTTATTTTCGTATCCGAGCTTACATCCCTTGCACATTTGCTCCTTAAATGCCTTGCATGTTCCGCAATATGCGCCACAGCAGCCTATTTCTATTATAGACATGTGTTCAACCACTTACATTCAGCCACTTACATTCAGCCACTTACTTTTAGGCGAGAGTATATTTTAAACAGCTTTCTCCTAAAACTTAACTACTTGCAAGATGCATCTATATTAAAATTGTAAGGGGTTATTTCACATGCTATTCGGATTTGGTAAGCCAGATGTTAAAGACATGGAAAAGAAAAACGATGTTAATGGACTCATCAAAGCGCTGAGGTATGAAAATGATGTGCAGGTGCGCAGAGAAGCTGCGTACATATTGGGAAAGATCGGCAATTCCAGTGCTGTTGTCCCTCTCATAAAAGCCCTGGAAGATCCTGATAGCTATGTCCGCCGTCAGGCTGCAGACGCACTGGGAAATATTGGGGATCAAAAGGCATTTGAACCTCTTAATAAAGCTTTGCACGATCCTAATAAATATGTTTGTCAGGGCGCTGCAGATTCATTAAAAAAGATAGAGGAAAAGAAGGGTATAAAGTGAGCGAAAGCTGCCATTCTTTTTATAGGTAAGTTTACACTTTTTTTTCTTATCAGGTAACTGCTTTTCTGATAAGAAGTCTTACAATTATCTCCTCATGGTTTTTTTTCATTTTTGTTCTGCTGTGATGTCTCAGTTCTGTAGAAATCCTATCATAATCAAAACCGATTGACTAAAAAAGGTAATTTCCATCAATATCTTACAGTAGATTCAAAATAAATTATTCACTTGAATTCTCATCGGAGACTAGAGAGGTTTTAAAGAGCCATTAAATCAGAGATTTAACGAGAGTTCCAGATTTTCAATCTGGAACAAATACAATCGTTCCCTTTATATTTCAGTGGACTGACATTTAGTAGATCTATCCTTTTTTAATTGTTAGGTCAAAGTAGAATCAAGAGAATCTTTTCGACAAAGTCTAAACGTAAGTAGATTAAAAAAAGGATTGAACCAACAGGAGTGGGAAATATGAGTGAAGAAACAAACAAACAAGAAAAAAGCGAAGCTTTAAAGCAAAAAGAAGAAGAAGCTGCCATTAAGGCCCAAGAACAGGCCATTGCAGAGGCAGAAACAGCAATTGCAGAAGCAAAAAAATCTAAAATGAAAGCCGAACTGCCAGACGGCGTCACTGTCACTCCACCTGAAGGAACCATCACTACCGATGATAAGTTCGGCTACTTGACAGAGCTGGTAGCCAACGATACTTTAATTCGTCAGGTGGAGAAACTGATGGAAAAAATATCGACTGCTGAGTTGCCAGATAATAGTAAAATTCTCCTGGTAGACGATTTGAACATAGCAGCAAAAGATGTGCAATTGTTGCAAGTAAAAAGTCAGCTGGATATATTAAACAAAGGAATGGACACCCAAATTAAAGCCAATGACACGTATTTCCAATCCGAAGAAAACAAAAGAGATACAAAAGAAGAGGAAGCTGATATAGAATTAACATACATGATGGCATCAATATCTTCGTTGACAGCAAAACCAGTTGTGGCATCATTAATTGGATCAGCGGCAGCGATGCCAACTATTTTGGGAACAGCAGGAGCTGTCGTCGGTTCGGTGGCCAATATCGTCAGTATGTTCCGCAAAGATTATACTATCAAAGGCAAAGCAATCTCCTTATCAGAAATGGCCCTAAAGGCATTAATTGCGGGGAAATTGAGGGAATGCAAAGAAAACAAGTATCGGGTTTATTTACCTGATTTCTACAGTATTACAAAGTCAGAGCTGATCGGGAAGTTTGAAGCAGCGGATCAAAAACGATGGAAATTAGAATATCAGGTACAACTGCTGCAACAGCAAATTGTGGAGCCAACAAAGAAAGCTATAGCTGGGTTCGAGGCGGAAATCAAAAAGATAAAAGACCCTTCTCTGCTTGAATGTAAGAGGAAAGAATTAAAAGATTTGACAATCTTTCAACAAGTCACAGAACAGGTTGTATTACAGTCCAAATGTATTATACAAACTTATGATAAAAGTATCGAAGTGCTCTTTACCGCCCCCGAGGGTCAAAATGCTTCTCCAATGGCGGCTGCTATTTTACAGGAAAAAATTTCACAGTTACAGATCACTCATTTGCTTTATACGAAAATTGTATCCAGCGGCGGTGAAGCAATCACCGGCAAAAAAATGATGGGGTCGGGAGAAACAGCTTACCTGGGTGGCAGTGTGGTCACTTACTTCCTGGCGCAGGTGGGGGGAGATATTGTAGCTGCTGGTACCCTGGTAGAGGCAGGAAGATTGGACTATGAGTTGGGATCAAAGGAAATACCTGCTTTTGGAAATAAGTGAATCATTAATCAACGAATAAGAACCTGTTCATCAGTATTGTTATATTCTGGAGGAAACAAAAAATATTGATGAACAAAACTTTTCTCATTGCTTCAACCTCTTTCAAACATGAGCATTTAATGTAAATAGTTTCTCAGCTTCTTCATTCTATTTCACATAATACAAAGAAATCTTAAAGAATTCCATATCTTAGGCTCTGCACAAAAACCACTTTGTATCTATTTTTATCTACTATTTTTATCTGCTATTGCTCAAATGAACATCTCTTATAGTCGATGTCTTGTCCTCTATCTTTCTTATGCTGTGTTAAGTGAAATTGAAGCAATCAGGCTTATTGATGCTGATTGGGGTAACCCGAAGCAAAATGGTGAAAAATGTCTATTATATCATGCCAATGGAAGCACTTTAAAATTTATTTATTGTATCTTATTTTTCTAAGTTAAAATTACAAATTTTACAATGGATTGCTGCAAACCTTTTGTGGCTTTGAAGTAAAAAGCGTGTATAATGCTTTATAAGGGTTAAAGAAGTTTTAAAAGCCTCTTATTATCTAATATCTCTCTGATTACGCTTATAAGTTCAATTTAATCCTCTTTGTACAGCTTTTCATATATTTGAATTCATAAAGAGCCCCTGAAACTATCCACATCGGCTGAAGTTTTCTTTTATTCTTACATTTGTCATTTTTGAATGTGCTATTTTTCTCCTTTAAATTTGAAAATAAATGTTTGAATCTTATTTTTAACACTGAAATGTAATAATCTATTTCTAAATGTATTAAAAAGGCTAAAAACATTCTTTTAACTCAATTTAAGGTGTTATAGGGCTTTAAGCTGGTAAGTATGCTTATATATCTCAAGTCTAATGCGAATTTATGCCAAAAACGGTTGTTGGCAATTGAATGTAGAAAGATCAGCATAAAAAACATTCTCTTTAGGTGCTGCTGTGTCTATCATGATCATGGATCGTTTTAGTACACAGTTTAATCTTTCGTTTTTCTGCCTGCCAACATTTCATCTAAAATCTAAAAATTAAGTAAGGTATCGAAATCAGTTAAAAGGTGTAAAGAGGTGTACTAATATGATTAATAGAATACGCTTTAACGTCTGCGAAAGATTTAGCACGCGCATATGGGCTAAATACCTTCATGTGTTGCTCCCAGCTTTATGGTTAAGCAGCTCTCTCTTCTCCTTATGTAATTTCTACATAAAAGATAAAATATTGACAAATAAACACAACAGCAACTTTAAAAAAATACCAGTTTTCATTCTTACATTGTTGTTTTGTTTATTTTGTTTTTCCATAGTCGTATCCGGTGTATCTTCAGCAGCTACTGTATATGTTGCTGGTGATGGTAGTGGCACCTATAATTGTGACAGAACTAACGATCACGTAGAAATAAACAGAGCGCTGGCGTATATTGATAGTGTTGGTGGCGGTACTGTATACCTTAAGGGTCCGAATACATACTGGATAGACAGTACTCTTAACATAGGTGCAAAAACAACCCTCACAGGCGATCCTACAGCTGAAATTAAACTGGTTGCAAAAGCCGGATGGGCACGCGATGTTCCCATGATTGCGAACATCGGTACAGATGGTGATATTACCATCACAGGTTTCATTATTGATGGAAATAGTGAAAACCAGGGTGTTTCTCTTGGGTCCGGGTATTACAATCTGATGGCCTTTGATGGTGGTGACAACATAAAAGTGTCACACATGCGTCTTGAATGGGGATGCGGTGATGGGTTACAGGTAAGAAAAGCTAGTAACATTGCCTTCACTAACAACGATGTATATAAGCTCGGGCACGATGTTCTATACGCTCTTGGATGCAGCGATGTGGAATTTGCTTATAACACTGTCTATACACGAACAAACAGTGCATGCAGGTTGGCAGATGGTAATACACGTTCTACGATCCATGACAATATTATAACAGGTGAGTCTACAGGGCCTGGAATTCAGATCGGTACATCTGCTACGACCAATCATGTGTTCGATGACATCGAAGTATATAATAATCGCATCCATTCCTTGAAGGGTTCAGGAATCTGGATGACTGCAAATTATCAGGACAATATTATTCATGC
The DNA here is from genome assembly GCA_964486435.1 of uncultured Methanosarcinales archaeon. GTDB lineage: Archaea > Halobacteriota > Methanosarcinia > Methanosarcinales > Methanosarcinaceae > Methanomethylovorans. The sequence continues at coordinate 36,160 of CAZAMM010000008.1, forward strand.
CCGTGATGTATACATTCACCACAATATCTTCACAAAGGTAGGTCAATATTCAACAAACACCGGATACAGTAATGCTGCCATCACTCTGGGTGATTTTGATAATACCATTATCGAGAACAATGTTTTTGATGATGGTGGGCATGCAGCTGTTAAATGGTATCTGCGTCCGGACAGACGTCAGCAACAGATCCAATTTACAACATATGTACGGAATAACATCATAATGAACTGTGATGGCGTTTCATCAGTCCCTGGGTCTGGTGTGGGAATATGGAATACCAACCCTACATACTCCAAATTAATTGTTCAGAACAATAATTTTTACAACAATAAGAATGGAGATACATATGGTGGTAGTACAACAATGAGCAATAATCTCCGTGTTGACCCACAATGTGCAGATATAACGAATTCTAACGTGAACTCTCGTGATTACCATCTCAAGAGCAAAACAGGTCGTTATTCAAATGGCAAGTGGGTAACAGATCCAGCTTCCAGTCCACTGATAGATACAGGATATTCCAGATCTGCGTATAGCAGTGAACCCTCTCCAAATGGTGGGGTCATCAATATCGGCAGATATGGGAACACTGCCCAGGCATCCAAGGGTGGTTCAGCAATTCCTAATACTATTGATGTTGTTCCGGTAGCCAATGCCGGCTCTGATGAGACCGTAAGTGCAGGTTCTGCTGTCAGCTTCAACAGCGGTTCTTCCACAGATGACAACGGTATAGCTTCTTATTCATGGGATTTCGATGCCTCGAACGGTATCACCTCTGAAGCTACCGGGGTTACTGCAACGAAGACTTTTATCACTGCAGGCACCTACATTGTTACACTTACTGTCACTGACACGGCAGGTCAGACAGCCACGGACACAGTAACCGTAGTTGTCAGTGGCACAACAACTCCTACAGACCCATCCACATCAACATCAAATTCCGTGTCATATTCTGCTACTTATGACAACAGACTGCGTGAATCTCAGCCAACAGCGGTCCTTTCAGGTTCCAATTTCATTGATGTCGGCAGACTTGGATCAACTAGTTACAGAGATTTGATGATGTTCGATCTCAGTGGATACAAGCCAACAGATGTTATATCTAAGGCAACTCTGTCCCTTTATTGGTATTATGTAAGTGATACCCGCACTTCTGATACTATAGTTGAGATATACAGGCCAGCAGAATGGGACCCTAAGTATGTCAGCTGGAACAGCCGCGCTTCCGGTACTCCCTGGAGCACAGCAGGCGGAAGCTGGTACGATAAAAGTGGTGCTCTTCAGGGTAGCATACCGTATGCGTCACTAACTTTCCCGGCCAGCACAATGCCTGGGAACAAGTACTATGAGTTCGATGTCACTCCGCTTGTGCAGGAATATGTGAGCGGTAAGTTCAAGAACACAGGTTTCTTCCTCAGGGCCAGGACAGAAGGGAATAATTACATTGCTTTCTACAGTTCTGATTGGTCTAACTCTGCTCAGAGGCCCAAACTAACTGTGGCATCAACATCGGGTTCAGGCCAGCCTGCAGATAAGATGCCAGATGACGTACCAGACAATGTGCAAGATAGTGTGCCAGTTGCAAATGCCGGCGCTGATCAGACCGTAACTGCAGGCTCTGCTGTCAGCTTCAACGGCGTTTCTTCCACAGATGACAACGGTATAGCTTCTTATTCATGGGACTTTGATACCTCTAACGGTATCACCTCAGAAGCTACCGGAGTTACTGCAACGAAGAAGTTTACCATTGCAGGCACTTACATTGTTACACTTACTGTCACTGACACTGCCGGTCATACAGCCACGGACACAGTAACTGTAGTTGTCAGTGACACAACAACTCCCGCAGACCCAGCTACCTCCATTCCAGTTTCTCTTGCTGCTGCTTATGACAATAGGTTGATAGAGTCATATCCAGGAACAGTATATTCAAGTTTAGCTTACCTTGACATTGGTAAAAGCTCAACTCGCTGCAGGGATCTAATGTTGTTAGATCTCAGCGACTACAGCACAACTGACACTATATCTAAGGCAACTCTTTCCCTCTATTGGTATTACCCCTCCGACAGGATACGAGCTTCTGATACAGTTGTTGAGGTCTACAGGCCTGTTGAGTGGGACCCTAAGTATGTCAGCTGGAAAAACCGTGCTTCTGGTACTCCCTGGATCACAGCAGGAGGTAACTGGTACGATAAGAATGGTGTTGCTCAGGGCAGCACACCGTACGCATCCCTTACGTTCCCTGCTGGTAAGCTGGCTGATGACAAATACTATGAATTGGATGTCACGGATCTAGTTCAGGAATACATAAGCGGAAAGAGTACGAACACTGGTTTCTTCCTCAAGGCAAAGGCAGAGAGCGGAGATTACATTTCGTTCTACAGTTCTGACTCATCAGTTGCTGGCAGGAGGCCTAAATTAACCATAACTATGTAAAACAAAAACATAGTTTTTAGGAGTGAAAGTCATTTCACTCCATATTTTATCTGTTTTCTGCGTATTTGCAGCAAGCTTTAAGAGGCGAACTGCTAGATATTCCTCATGGTATCTTTTGAGATCATGGAGGAGTAGAATGGCAAACGAAACCAACAATACAATGTATATTCTGCTTGTTGTACTCGCAATAGCTGTGGCATTGATGGCAGCGATCATATACACTGGTTCAATTTCTTCTTCAGGCCAGAATAAAGAACATACTGTTTCAGTTTCAGGATCTGCTGAAAAAAAGCTGATTCCAGATACAGCTTCATTAAGCATAGGGGTAGTTGTCCAATCACCCACTGCAAATGAAGCATCTGCCAGAAATGCAGATTTGATGAGTGCTGTTATTGAAGAACTTAAGAATATAGGACTGAAGGATAGCGAAATACAGACATCCTATGTTTCAATTCAACCAGTATACGATTATACAGGCACTCAAACCATAGTAGCTTATTCTGCTTCCAATGCAGTGCAAGTAACTACACGGACGCTGGAAAATGTCAGTGCCATTATAGACAGATCAACAGCAGTAGGCGCAAACCAGATAGGGGGCATAACTTTTTCTGTATCTGATGAACAACAACAGGCTCTTCAAAGTGAACTGTTCCAGGCAGCAGTAGCTGATGCCAGGTCCAAGGCAGATGAGCTTGCTTCAAGTCTGGGTATCACTGTGGTGGGGGTACAGACAGCTTCTGTAAGTGATGTAAACAGTGTACAGCCAATCTATAGGGATGCACCAATGGCTGAAGCTGCAGTTTCTACACCGGTTAAACCCGGACAGACAACCGTTTCCCTATCTATCCAAGTGACATACATAATCAAATGATCTTTTTAAATTCCTTGTATGGCTGTATGGCAACTTTGATTTGTCCATACAGCAATATATCTGCTTCTATTATTAGGGGATAAGTCCCTTAGAGAAAAACCTGTATGTCAAAGGGTGATGGATAAAGATGAAAATAGCGGATCATCTTAGTTTGAAGACATGGTTCCGGGATTATGCCAGGTCTTTCCATTCGGAAGATACATTGATCTTGCAAAACGTCAGGCTTAAAGAAAAACATACCAACAGAGTATGTGAAAACTCTTCCAGGATCGCAATATCTGAAGAACTGGATGAAGAAGACTATTATCTTGCCGTTACGATTGCTCTTTTACATGATGTTGGCCGTTTTGAGCAAATAAGCAGATACAAGACATTCCATGATTCTAGATCAGAGAACCATGCTCTTCTTGGTGTAAAGGTATTGAGATCAGAGGGGGTTCTCTCATTTTTATCTGAGGAGGAGCAAAACATTATTTTCACAGCAATAACAAACCATAACATGCCCAGTATCCCGGATGGACTTGGTGGAAAATACTTCCTTCATTCGAAACTTGTCAGGGATGCTGACAAACTGGATATCTACAAAGTTTTAACTGACTACTACCTTATGAAGGATATATATCCGAATCCTGTTCTTGAGCATGATTTACCTGACAATGAGGACTATTCTCCATATTTGATACAGGATATTTTGCATAATAAGATACCCAGCATAAAAGGAGTCCGAAACTGCAATGATATGAACCTGGCTCGTCTTTCATGGGTGTTCGATCTTAATTTCATAGAGACTGTACGACTTCTTAAAGAAAGGGGCTATATTGAAAAATTGATAGCTACACTTCCTCAGAACAGCGAAATAAATGCAGTTCATGAACATCTGAATGAATATATGCATTCAATTCTGTCGGGTACTAGATCTTGATAGGAATAGTTTCCTATTCCACCTTCAAGTCTGACACCTTCTTTGCTTTATTCTCTGCTTATGTCAGAAACATGGGGCTGTGTACCTAACAGGCTTCCCCCGATGTATGCTGCAGTCCCGCAGATCAGACCAATGAAGACTGTGTGTATGAGAGGGTTGCCATAATATTGCCATAGCACCACAGAACCAAATGATGCAATTAGACTGGCAACAAATCCTGTAGCGGTGCCACGTTCCCAGTATAGGCCAAAGAGCAGGGGAACGAATACGCAGCATGCGATCACACCCATACTCGCCGAGACCAGCGGTACTATCATCTGCGGTACATCCACAGCGAAGAATGCCGATACTATAATTATCATCACTCCTGTTATGCGCGTCATGAGCAGCACTCTGTCATCAGAGGTTGCAGGACGTACGAACTTAAGAATATCTGAGGTCAGAGCAGTCGTTGTGACAAGGACAATAGCACTCATGGTTGACATAGCGGCAGAGATGGCTGCTAAAAGTACGATGCCATCAAATCCGGAAGGCAGTAGTGATGTTGCAAGGAATGGTACAAGTCCATCCGGGTTTGCTATGAAGGGGGCCAGCTCCTCTGAGGTGAATACCCCATATGCCAGAATCCCGAGAGAGAATATACATAAGGCATACACTGCAACGGATATGGGGCCATAGATACCTGCAAAACGCACTACTCTCTTGTCTTTGGCAGAGAATATCATGATCAACAGATCGGGCAGAGCAAGGAGGCCAAGGCTGATAGCAAATGCATTTCCAACGCTCTTTTGCCAGGGTACTATATTTCCACCCATATTCAGCACTTCATCAGGAATGTTGTTCCATATCATCATTCCCTCGCCACTGGAAATAAGCTCTCCGTAGAGTAATACCGAGCCTACAAGCATTATCAGTCCCTGCAGAAAACTTATCCAGAGAATGGCAGGCAATCCTCCTATAGCGTAATATAGGGCAACTATCCCAACTGTTATGATAAGCCCCTGAACATATGTAACTCCCAGAAGCCCCTGGAACAGATTTCCACAGCCTTTAAAGATAGCAACCAGGTAGACCGTGTACATAATGAGCATGATACCTGCAAGCAAAACCTTACCTTTCTGGGAATTGTATCTGCGTTCCAGCAACTGTGGTACAGTTTTGGCATCGTATTTCTGTGCCATTGCCCATATCTTTGGTGCAATCAGGAAAGCTATGCAAGCGAAGGCTACATGGAAAAATACAGCCCAGATGACCCAGGGTAGGCCGCCGACAAGTCCATAGCCTCCTCCTCCGAGGAACGAAGCTGCACTAAAGTATGCAGCCATATAGGCTATGCCTATCACAGCAGGGTACATTACCTGGCGATCTGATATCACAAAACCTGAAAAAGTTCCCTGCCTGAGCTTCAGGGAGAGAGCAATTATTCCAATTACATATATTACCAAAAGAACCTGGTTAATCATGATCTCGCCTCAATATGAAAAAAAATGTAGTTCCCAGCATAACTACAACCGAGATGATCAGGACTAGATAAGGCAGAGGCATTATGTGTTCTCTCCGGACTCCGAATTTTTTGTTCCCTTCTCAACCTCTGAGAACTTATTATCTGTAAATACCAATTTGCTCTTCTCCTATGGTGTACTTATCAATACGTGAATGTGTGTAAAAATACATTATAGTTTAAATTTGTTGCTGTTATGTTGCTGTCTGGTTTTTTTTATTTACAGTAACTTCTCATACCATTTACTGTAATATATGAACAAGAGGGCACCTGATATAATATCAGGGTCAATGTGGGAATATCCACCGAGGAGGCCATTGAATTAAGCAATAGCAGAAAAATTAAATGTGGTGTAAGCAAACTGAGGGATCCCAGTATAATTGGAAAAAGAACTCAAATGCTGACAAAGGGTGCAACTGTAATGAACACATATGTTATTTAGAGATATTTTCCTCTGAATAGACAAATCCGCCATAGTATATGATGTCAAAATAAGTCTTGTCCGATCTCCTAAAACCTGGAATGAAAATCAGATGTAAGATATCATGCGTGATCACAAGTGCCATTAAGGACAGAATAGCTTCAAAATCAATATTCAGCGAGATCGATGGTGGATGGCTACCGGTCATTGATGAAGATATCGGTACTAACTGGCCGATAATTACCCATGTTGTAAAGAGATTGATAACCATTAATGGGATACAGAGTATTATGGTAGAGAAGAGACTTTTCGGTTCTTTTATTACTGTCCATTGATCCATGATAAGCCGTGTATGTCTTTCAGAGTTGAATTCCGGAATCTTGAATGTTACCCTGATGGATATCTCTCCTTTCTTCCCATTTTTATGCTGGGTACATCTATTAATTTCTCTTTTTATGCTGTTTATAGACCATCCCGGATGTGACCAGTATTATGAAACCTATTGTTAGCTCTAAAACATATCCCAACATTTCTCCAGGCGATTTCTCATGATCTTCAAATGTATCTGTCTCAATATCACTGTCTTTTGATTCAGTGATCGCACCCGCAAGCTTGGTTCCATCATCTGATTTATTATCCTCTGTTCCTGATATCTGCGTCAGAGATTCAGTTGCAGGCTCTGCTGTACTGATAGCAAAAAGTGAAAAACCAGGTGTCTCTGATTCAAAGTACACATATTGACCATCTTTATTCGTTATCTTTGTAGGCAATTCAGTCCAGACATCAGAACTATACCTGTAAAGTCTTACAGATGTTTTGTTCACGTCATTGTTGGCCATCCATGACTCAGGTAGCTTAAATCCAATAATGGGGTCAGCGATATTGCTTTCAGTTGCAAAACCAGCTTTTCCAACCCAGATGTTCACGTTCTGGTATATTTTTCCAGGTGCATCTGTTCTGGCAAAAGATGATCTGTCCTTCAATGCTTCTATAACAGTCGTTATCTTTCCTGAGTTCTTTAAAGCTGTGAATTCAACATATCCTATACTATTCCCTTCTTCAGTAAATTCATATCGAATATTAATATCCTTGATAATTACTAATGTTTCTGGTTCCTTTACCAGCACATTTGCAGGCTTTTCACCACTAATTCCTCCTCCTGCGCCGCTGCTCCCTCCTTTACTTTTTGAGGATGTAGGTAGCGTAGTTTCGTGTTCTTTTTCTTCTTCATTAATAATCACTTCAGAAGATTCATTAGTTCCAGTTGAATTCCCTGAGTCTAACACATTTATTGAAACCGTGGAAGACATGGTTCCTGCATTCACGGTTATGTTGGTTACTCCTTCCGCAAGAGCTCTGAAATATCCGGTGGAGTTATTGATGCTTGCAACAGCGGGATCACTGCTTTTCCACATAAAATCAACTTGAGGTTGATTGTTATTCTCGTCTCTTGCTTCAGCCTCGAAAGTTGTGATATTCCCGGTGTAGTAAGTTGTCTGCTGGGGTCTGATATCCAGAGAACTTATTGCAGCAGATGCACCCCTAACCAATAAAGCACATGGCTGTGGTCCAGTCTGGATATTCTCGCCCGCCACTTTTACGGTGTACCAGCCGACTTCAGGTTCTTCAAAGAGCACTTGTTCTACGTTGTTAATTGTATCATTTACTACAACTTCGGTACCATCAGGCTTCACTACAAGAAGTGTAAGGTCGTTTACAAGGGTTTTTTGTGTAATTTCCGTACTATAGTAATCTGTCCATACAAGTGTAGTTTTAAAAGGGCTGGAACTACTGTTAACGTAGTAATTTTTTTCAATGCCATCCCCGGTTCGCAGTTCAATGTTATCTGCAAAATATATGGGCCCGCTATCCGGATACATTGAATCTTTCAGGTTAACCAATCCCCATCCCTGATTGTGATCGGGGTGTCCTGTAACATCGTTCCCATACTGTCCGGGTTTAAGATCGCTGGCACCATTTATGATGGTAGCTTTTAACAGGGCTTCTGAAGGTGTAATGTTCATTTTTTCCACATAGTTTTGCCTTATCAGTGCCACGCTGCCTGCGACAATGGGTGTGGCCATACTGGTACCACCCATGTAGACGTAATGATCATCTACAAAACCCCATGCATCTTCATTATCTGATACACTTGACCTGGCGGATATTATGTAAGTTCCAGGTGCAACGATGTCCGGCTTGATCCGTCCGTCATCTGTAGGTCCCCTGCTGCTGAATGCTGCAATTCCTTTTGGGTTGTCTGCAATGCAGTCACTATTAATTGGTGCAACCGGATAGATGGGCACATTGAACGCGTTCTTTATGGATCCCCAGGTAATTCCAATAGTGTCGGGTCTATTATTTTCAGAAGCACCAACGGAAAGGCAATTCTTTGCAGTACCGGGCCATGCAATACAATCAGTATCTATCACACCGTCGGCATTACTATCTACTCCACTGTTGCCTGCAGCAAACACTATTAGCATATCCGGATGTGTCCATATGAATTTATCTACATCTATAGAATAAATATTATATCTCCCATCACCAGTCCCGCCCCAGCTATTGGAATGGATGCGTGCTCCCAGTTCATAAGCAGGTTTGAATAATGCGCTCACATTGTTTCCAGGAACTATCAGGTTTCCACGGTCATTGGCAATAGCCTGGAATACTAATTGTGCCTCTGGTGCAACACCCTTATATTGCCCATTGGACCATGACCCGTTGCCAAGTGCAGAACCAGTTACATGGGTGCCATGCCCCTGCAGATCTTCCGCACCATCGCCTGCTATATCCTGAATCGCTAATATGCGTCCATAAAAATCAGGATTCATTGATGCATCATTGATCCCAGTATCAAGGCCGGTATCAGCAATTGTTATGATTTGTCCATGTCCTGTAAGGTTGTAGTTTTCATTTATATAAGCGGCAGCGATTACGACTTGGGCAGCGTCATTGAATATCGCGATTTGTTCGTATTCCTCTATCCATTTAACGTCTTTGATGTTTGCAAGGGCTGATATTTTTGAGTTTGGGATCTCGGTATGTATCCTGTCATGATTAGACCCCTCAAGGATCTTTCCTCCCAGGGAGAGTATTTCCTCTGTTACCTCTTCTTTAACATTGCTTTTTTCTGTGGCGTCAAATAAAGAGAGCATAAGTTCCACAGAAATGTTCTCTTTCAGTTTTGTCCGGAGGGATGGATCGATCTTATATTCCGGCAAATAATAGCCAATCCATCTCACATACTCCATATTTGAAACAATGGCTGTAGTTGTACTGTTCATTCGTACTACAAATGCGTTGTCAGGGACGTAATCTAGTAGTTGTCCACCGATCTCGGATAAATTCTGTTTCCACGTTTCTTTTACAGTGTCATTGAACTGGACCAGGTAATATTCGTATTCTCCAGGGTATTTAAGTGATGTTTTTATATCGGGGGATCTATTAATGTTCATTGAGTTTAAAATTAATTCGGAAGAACCTGTTGTTTGAATTGTCCCTGTTTTGAGCATTAAATTGGATTGTTCCAGAGGATATGTTTTCAATTCTTTATCAGATGTATCGTACTGAACATGAACAAGATTCGACACTATTGTTTTTTCATTTAATTCTGTTGTATTTGGTATTGATGAAACTTTTTTATCAGTAGTTTCTATATATGTGACCATTCCCGCAGCTGCTAAGAAGAAAACTATGTTCAGAAACAAAATAACAAGTATCTTTTTTTTAATTGCCTCACATCCAGTTGTTTGTTAAATAGAATAAGCGAACAGCATTCTTTAATTATTATATTTATTTTTATATTAAATGTTTTTGGATCACTGGGTCATAGAGGCCGAAGTACCAAAAAAAGTACTTCTACAGGCTTAAGGTATTATGGACACTTAGAATGATATTGCAATAGCAAGATTCTTAACCCAAAAGTCAATCATAAGTACTAATCCATTCAAACAGTCTTACTACTAATATCAAAATAATCACTGATCGGTATGAAACTCTACAGCACTAATCTCCAGGCAGCAGAAGTGTCTTTTGAAACTGCCCTTATTGAAGGCCAGGCTCCGGACAAAGGTCTATACTTGCCCAGGTCTCTTCCCCTTTTATCAGAAGAAGAGCTTGTCTTCCTTAAAGACAAACCATATCCAGAGATCGCTTTTCGTGTACTGAACAAGGTTCTGGAAGGTGAGATCGATGAGATTTCTCTAAGGGAGATAACTTACGACGCTTACAACTATGATGTACCACTTGAAGAACTGAACGATAATACCTATATCATGCGGCTGGACCGCGGACCCACTGCTTCCTTTAAGGATTTTGCAGCTCGTCTGATGGCCAGGCTCATGCAATATTATCTCAAAAAAGAGAATAAGAAAATAACCATTCTTACTGCTACTTCTGGTGATACTGGAAGTGCGGTTGCCCATGCTTTCTATGGGCTTGATAATGTCAGGGTCATTGTACTTTTCCCACGTACTGAGGTTTCCGAACGTCAGCGCAAGCAGATGACCACTCTCCAGAAGAACATAAGCGCAATATCCATAGATGGAAAGTTCGATGACTGTCAGGCTATGGTCAAGAGTGCTTTCTCAGATGAACAGCTCAAACAGCTTAACCTGTCCTCAGCCAATTCTATAAACATTGGTCGCCTTATCCCGCAGTCCCTGTACTATATTTATGCATATGTTAAGCTCTGTAACTATCCAGAAGAGATCATCTTCTCAATACCTTCCGGCAATTTTGGGAACATGATGGGCTGTGTGCTGGCAAAAACAATGGGTCTTCCTGTAAAGAAGATTGTCGCCTCTGTAAATCAGAACGATGAGTTTCCTTCATTCCTGAGCACAGGTGAATATCATAAGATAGTTCCATCCATTAATTGTCTTTCAAACGCAATGAACGTGGGCCATCCGAGCAATCTGGCCAGGCTTATTACAGTATATGGCGGTCATATGGACGAGTTGGGCAATGTCAGCAAGATGCCGGATATGGAACAACTCAGAAATGATATTTATTCCATTTCTGTGACCGATGAAGAAACAAAGGTCACGATGAGAGATATCCTGGACAGCTATGGTATTCTTATTGAGCCCCACGGGGCTGTGGGAATAAAAGGTTTGTCCGATTACAGGAAGAACGCAGGGGATAAAACAATTGCAGTGACACTGGAAACTGCACATCCTGCAAAGTTCCCGTCAGAAGTGAATGCAGTGACAGGCATTGATCCAGAACCTCCGGTCAGCCTTAAAGATGCAGAATCAAAGGAAGAATACATGGATTTCCTTACCACGGACTATGGAAAGTTCAAAGAGTACTTGCTATCAAAACTTAGTTAAGCCTCCTTTAGAGGCTTTTGTTTTTTTTTATTGCCCTTTCACTGAATACACCGGCAATAGCAGTAGTATCTTTTGGAGAGGTCTGGTAACGATCTTCAGGTATCTAACCGGGATCATGGCAAAAAGGTTAAGCCTTTAGATCATGGCACATCTGGTTTTTGTATCTTCTCTACCAGCACTTTGTCTACTCTATTGCCATCCATATCTACTACTTCATAACGCAGCTCTTTTAACTCTATGTATTCTCCGGTCTTTGGTATTCTTTGCAAGACGTACATTATCAAACCGGCAATGGTCCTGTAATATCCTTCCTCTTCTTCAGGAAAGGAATCCACAGACAATATATCCTTTAGTTTATCAATGGATGTATCTCCATCAATAAGCCATGATCCATCGTCTCTTACTACAACAGGTATATCCAATGGTTCTCCAATAGTTCGGACATCTCCCATGATAGCTTCGAGAATGTCATGCAGAGTAATGATCCCCTGTAGACTTCCGTACTCATCGGTGATCAGAGCAATATGTACTCCAAGCTCCTTGAATTGTTCAAGGAGTTTCAGAACCGAGATGGCTTCGGGTACAAATAGAGGTTTCGTCACATTAGCTTTTATATCAACTTCGCCGGATTCCACTAACTTTGCCAGTATGTGCTTTACGGATACCATGCCTACAATATTGTCCAGGTTCCTTTCGTAAGCAGGAAAATAGGAACGACCACTGATGATCATCTTTTGCAGGTTCTCATTGACGGTATCTGTCAAGTCAAGAGCAATAATATCACTACGATGGATCATCAGTGACTCTACTCTGAGATCTCCTATCTCCAGCACTCCTTCTATCATGCTCAACTCTGCTTCCTCAAATACCCCTGCTTCGGTCCCCTCTTCAAGCATGATCTTGATCTCTTCCTCTGTTACCGGTGGTCCATTGATCTTTTGTATCCTCATTATCCGAAGCACGGCTTCGGTGGATATGCTAAGAACAATGACCAATGGTTTTGCGACGGTCGAAAGGAAAAGCATGGTTCTTGCAACTTTCGAGGCAATAACTTCTGCTTTATTGAGTGCGAGCTGTTTTGGGACAAGCTCCCCAAGAATCAAGGTAAGGTAGGTTATTATCAATACAACAAAAGTGATACTTATCGCACTGCTGTATGGTGCAAGGGCTGGAAAATTACCTAAGTAGACTTCAAGACCTTTTGCTACGGTGGCTCCACCAAATGCACCGGCGAGGATGCCCACCAGAGTAATACCTATCTGAATGGTCGAGAGAAATGAAGTTAATCTGCTAGAGAGTTCAAGTGCAGCTACTGCCCCTGTGTCTCCTTCTTCTGCCATTTGCTTAAGGCGCGTCTTTTTAGCTGAAACAAGGGCAAATTCAGACATAGCAAAAATGCCGTTGACTATGATCAAAACAATGATTATACCGATCTCAAATGTATAAGACATTTGACAAGTATATACCCGGTTTATCATTTAAAGCTAATTCATTGTTCCCGTGTTAAGCAGTGAGGATTTTGATAAATGTTTTTCCAAGACCAAGTTTAAAGCAAGAAATTAATAATCATGGAATAGATAGGACAATATCTTCAATATCATCGGGGCACAGGAAATTGTATGATCTGTCCTCCTGGATGATGTTAATATCTGAAGGTGTGGTCTAAGATGATTATTAGGCATTGGTAAGTAAACATGGTTATATGTTATTAGGACTTATAGTTCTGC
>CAZAMM010000009.1:0-49322 GCA_964486435.1 uncultured Methanosarcinales archaeon
AGAACTATAAGTCCTAATAACATATAACCATGTTTACTTACCAATGCCAAAAATAGTACTGCTTACAGCAGATGTTCTATTTCTGAAAAGTCAATAGGTGAAGTGGAATCCAGGGATATGGGTGTGACTGAAATGTGCCCTTTCTGGGAAATGGCATGTACGTCTGTCCCTTCCTCTTCTTCTGATATCAAGTCTCCTGCTATCCAATAATAGGGTTTTCCCCTTGGGTCATGTCTTTCTTCCACAGCCGTTCTGAATACTTTCCTGGCAAGCCTTGTGATTTCGATCTCAGTGTCTTTTTCTACCAGGTGGGGTATGTTTACATTTAACAGATCCACATGCTCAGGCAGTCCAAATTTGATCACATTTTTTGCTATTCTGTTCACAACCTTTACCGCGACATCAAAATCGTGGTCATATTCCCAGTTATCATCGAACTTATCCTTTTCTTCCTTTGCCTGTATTGAAGCAGCAATGGCGGGAATCCCATAACTTGCCCCTTCCAGGGCAGCTCCTATGGTCCCGGATGTTGTGATTGTATCTGTGCTGATATTCTCTCCAATATTGAATCCTGATAAGATAAGATCAGGCATCTCTTTCATTACAGCGAATATTCCAAGTATTACCGAATCTGTGGGGGTACCACCTACAGCATACACGTTCATATCGTTTATCTTCGCCTGGTTTATCCTTAAAGGTTCAAAGATAGATATTGAGCGTCCCACTCCACTCTGCTGCATGGAAGGAGCACAGACTGTCACTTCTCCTATATCCTGCACACTCTGGTACGCTGCCCGGATACCTGCTGAGTAGACACCATCATCATTTGTAAGCAATATCTTTGGCATAGTTCCATCTTTGTCCGACCTTGCCTTAAAACTAATCCATGGGATATACAAAAAAAAGCTTGGATACGCGGGAAACTGATCAGATGTGTGTGCTTCACACATTTGCATACATTCTTCTATGATCTCTTTCCATTTCCTGGCTCTCGTCTTTGTCCTGCATCTGGGCCATCATTTTTACTTCTTCAAGGACTTCTATCTCATCGCGCATTTCCTCCAGCCTGTCGATGATAGTTTCTAGTTCCTGGTTTTGTTCATCTGAGACCTTTGGATTATTTCTTATAATCTCCAGCAGCAGTGAGGCGTCATCAAGCACCTGGGCGATAATGGACCTGTCTATATATTCCTTGGCTTTCCTGTTCTCCCCATATGTCAGGCTGTTATTAAAATCGCACAGTTGTTCTTCAAAAAGCCCAATGTCATAATGTGCAGATTTGAACAATTTTTTCACGTAGTCTTCCCGATAAACCTGCTTGGCGTTTTTAAGGACACGACTGAATTTTCTGTAATCCATTCTTTCACACCGGAATTCAAAAGGCACTTATAGTGGCATATAAATCTTATTTGCCAATGTAATGCCATTCTGAGGTTTTTAAAAACTCAAGCTTATTCTGACCAGTCTTCTTCCATTAATGTCCTGGTTCTCATGGGTTCTATGCTCTTTGGTGTGCATACAGGTTCAACGAACTGTCCGCCATTGACCTGATAGGAAAAGTCTACTTCAGAACCATAATTTTCCTCTTCATCTGGAATTATGCAGTCACACAGGTAGATATGTAAACTTCCGTTGTCATCCATAAACACGGAAGGTCTTACACCGGCATTATCATATTCTTCAACTATTCCTCTAAAAACCAGTGACATATATCTTTTTGCTTCCATCGGCCATCACTACACTGAAATACTTATGTTCACACACTTAAATATGATGGCATTATTTTATCTTTTATGTTCATAATTATACTTTATATGTTCAAAAACAGCTCTATATGTCGTATTTTTATCATAATATAATTTTTAATAATATACTTGTAATCTCTGGGTATGCACGTTCCATAAGAAACGTTTTTAAGCCTTGAAAGATAGGTGATAAGCTAAAAACGTGTTTCAATTATCAGATGGTATTATTATGCTTGAAGATGAATATCAGCTTGATTTTTTCAAGGATAACGGTTTTGTCAGGAAACAGTGTCCTAAATGTGGCAAGTTCTTCTGGACCCGGGACCTTGAAAGGGCTACATGTGGTGATGCACCCTGTGACCCATATTCTTTTATAGGCAATCCTGTCTTCAAAAAGAGTTTCGATCTTGCAGAAATGAGGGAATATTACCTCAAGTTCTTTGAGGAAAGGGATCATACCAGGATGAGCAGATATCCTGTAGTGGCCCGCTGGAGAGATGATATATATCTTACCATTGCATCCATTGCTGATTTCCAGCCATTTGTTACATCCGGTGAGGTTGCTCCTCCATATAATCCTCTTACGATATCTCAGCCATGCATCAGGCTTTCTGATCTTGATGCTGTAGGCAGGAGCGGACGGCATCTTACAACTTTTGAGATGATGGCTCATCATGCATTCAACAAGCCTAATGCTGAGATATATTGGAAGGACAGGACAGTGGGACTCTGCGATGAACTATTAAATTCTCTGGGAGTGGACCCCATGGCTGTCACATATAAGGAAGAGCCATGGGCAGGAGGTGGAAATGGCGGACCATGTGTTGAAACTCTGGTCGGAGGCCTGGAAGTTGCCACCCTTGTGTTCATGGACCTTGAACAGGTAAAAGATGGCCCCATCGAGATAAAAGGTGAGATGTATCGCAAGATGGATAATTATATCGTAGACACTGGTTATGGTCTCGAGCGTTTCGTATGGGCTTCTAAAGGTTCTCCCACAATTTACGATGCGGTATTCCCCAATATAGTGAAAGAACTCATGGATCTTGCTGGTATAGAACATGAGTTGGGGAATCCTGAATATGCAAATATCCTTGCTCAGAACGCAAGGCTCGCCGGGCTCATGGATGTGAGTGAAAAGTCAAACCTCATGGAACTACGCAGGCAAGTGGCTTCCAGCATTGGGACCACGGCTGAAAAGCTTGCAGCAATAATGGAACCTGTGGAATCAGTATATGCTATCACTGATCATAGCAGATGCCTTACTTTTATGCTTGGCGATGGTATAATCCCTTCCAATGTAAAGGCAGGATATCTGGCGAGACTGGTGCTCAGAAGAACACTGCGTATGATGAAGGAGCTGGATATATCCATACCTCTCAGTGAGATCGTGCAAATGCATATGAAGAACCTGCCAGAATATCCGGAGTTCGCAGAAAGGTTTGAAGTGATCGAAGATATTATCCATCACGAAGAGATAAAGTTCCAGGAAACGCTGGAACGCGGCAGGAGAATGATCAGTAAGTCTGCCAAACATTACAAGCAGACCGGGGAAAAGATGCCTCTTGAGAAGATCATCGAGATGTATGATACCCATGGCATCCCACCTGAGATCTCTAAAGATGTTGCTGCTGAGGAAGGGGTCAAAGTAGACCTGCCGGATAATTTCTATTCTCTGGTGGCAGGAAGACACAGCAAAGCAGAGGAAAAAGAAGAAAAGGTTTTCCCTTATGAAGATCGTATATCCCGTCTGCCTCCTACCAGGAAATTATTCTATGATGAGCCTAACAGGATGGAGTTCGAGGCTGTAGTACTCGATCTGTTTGATAATTACATCGTCTGTGACAGCACTCTTTTCTATCCGGAGGGCGGTGGACAGCCTGCAGACCATGGTACTTTTGCTATTGATGATGTGCTGCTGAACGTTGTAGATGTGCAGGTGGTAAAAGGTGTGATCGTGCATCGCATAGATGTTATGGATAAAGAACTGCATTTACGCAAGGGTGATATTGTAGCAGGCAGGGTAAATAAGGACCGTCGCATGGCACATGCATCCCATCATACAGCTACTCATATTGTCAATGATGCTGCCAGAAAGGTACTTGGTGAACATATATGGCAGGCAGGTGCCCAGAAGACGGAAACCAGGGCTCGCCTTGACATCACTCATTACAAGCGCATCACAAAGGAGCAGCTTAATCAGATCGAGCTTCTGGCCAATCAGACTGTAATGGATAATCAGAGGATCACTGCTGAATGGATGGAACGAAATCAGGCTGAACAAAAATATGGTTTTGGCCTTTATCAGGGCGGTGTTCCCAAAGGGAATATGATCCGTGTGCTGAAAGTAGCAGATGATATCGAAGCATGTGCCGGGACCCATTGCAGTAGCACCGGTCTCGTAGGACCCATAAAGATCCTTAAGACAGAGCGCATCCAGGATGGTGTGGAGCGTATCGAGTATGCCGCAGGCATGGCAGCTGTCAGGGCAATACAGGAAGCGGATTACTATCTGGCCACTGCTTCTGAGGCCTTACGGGTGCTTCCGGAGCAGCTTCCTGTGACCATCGACCGTTTTTTCAATGAATGGAAAGACTTCAAAAAAGAGAATGTAAGACTCAAAGAAGAGATGGCTCAGTTGCGTGTGGTAAGTATGCTCAGTCAGGCCCTCGATCTGGGAGGTGTGCGATTGATTGCACAGAATGTGGGTCATGCCGATACTGATGAACTTGTCACGATCGCCGGGGAGTTAACTCAGGAAGATGATGTTATGGCTCTTCTTATCAGTGATCTCGAGGGTGTAAAAATAGTGGCTGCTGCAGGTAAAGATGTGGTTGCAAAGGGTGCAGATGCAGGAAAGGTTGTACGTGAAATGTCCCGGATAGTAGGAGGCGGTGGCGGCGGAAGGCCGGACATGGCCCGTGGTGGCGGTGTAGACTCCTCAAAAGCGGCAGAAGCCATGGAAAATGGTATATCTATGGTCAAAGCTTCTCTCAATGGTTAATATTGAGTGACAAGGTGGTAGAGTTCTTCTATCACCCTTTTTTACCGAAGCTCATAGTAATGGTAATATTACAATGTTCTTCTGGAAAACCCATTTAAGGTAAAGAAAAAAGTGCTTCCTTTGTTCTTCTCGCTCTCTACCCATATCTTTCCTCCATGATGCTAAATGATGCGCTTGGCAATGGTAAGACCGAGGCCACTTCCGTTATATCTTCTTTTACTGCTGGAGTCTTTCTGGTAGAAGTGATCGAATATTCTATCCAGATCTTCGGGGGGTATTCCTATGCCTCTGTCCACGACCTTTACAGTAATGAGATCTTCTGAGGATACTGCTTCAATGATGACATCTTCTCCGGGGTTGTTGAACTTCACAGCATTGTCAAGAAGCTTGGTCATTGCATAGCAAAGTTTATCAGGATCAGCTTTTACGCACATTCCTCTTTTGATCATATTCTTAATATCAATCTCAGCTTCCAGAGCCTTTGGTAGTACTTTTTGCACAGACTTCTCAACAACATCATGCAGATGCACACAATCATATACTATCGACCTGATGTCCTCTTCATTCATAGCAACTTCCAGAAGGTCTTCTATCATCCATTCCTGCCGTTTAAGGGCTTCCAGAGACCTCTGCAGATAATTATTTCTTTTTTCTCTGTTCTCCTCTTCTGATGCAATTTCGATAAAACCCTTAACTATCGTCAAAGGGGTGCGCAGTTCGTGTGATATATTAGAGACGATGCTGTTCTTTATCTCATTGATCTTTTGGATATCTGAAATGTCCTTGATCAAATACACGAACTTTTTCTTGGAATTCAGTTCTGCATACCCATATCTTACTGAAACGCGCTTCTTTGTTTTGTTTTTCAAGATCAGATCAATGTTTAACTGCTCCTTATAACAATTCTGTGTATAGCTTTGACCTAGTTTGTCTGACCATTCATTATATGGGGAAAAGAAAGTGTCCAAATCTCTTCCTGTTATCTCATTTTTCATAAACCCAGAAAGATGCAGAAAACTTTCATTTCCATATTCTACCATTCCCATCTCATCAGTAATAAAAATAGCATCATGGCTTGCAATTGTTATTACGTCCAGGTAGTTTCGGATCTCCATTACTCTTTTGGAGGCTTCTTCTATTTCATAAGAAAGTTTTTGCATATACGATCCAATTTTGAAGCAAATTGTTGACAGGTCACTTTCTGCATTGTATTGTTCGATATCAAGTATGTAATTGAAGTTTCCTTTACTTAGCTCTTCAAGTCCTCTTTTAAACACTTTTATTTTTCGAAGAAAGAATATGATCATGGAGTATGCCAGCAATAAAAGAAAAATTATCCAGGGACTTACATATGCTAAGTACTCTTTGGTTTGCATTCCAATAGGATACTTTGGCATAGAATAAGATGCAGCAATATGTATCACCATCATAAATGTGATACCATTCAGTATGATGAAGCTTTTTTTACGTATATATGCACATAATTCGGAAGATGCTAACATACAATTCTTGCCGAACATTTATGATACTCAATTCACTACTAATGCGATCAGGGTACACATTGCATCGCTGATCAGCTCTCAAATGCTGTTTTGCCCGACATCCCAGCATTCACTGGAAAGTATACTTCTTATTATATTCATAGTTTATATTTTTAATGCTTTTTTTATATTGTGTGGCTGGATAAAGTACCAAAGTTTAATATGATAACAAAACAAATAATTATTAATTTATTATATAAGGTCAATATGATGAATACAGGTGAAACATACGACATAGTGCATGATTTAAGAGAAGGTCTCAGGTCAAAAACCGTTCTCTTCCTGGCTCCTGTAGATGTTCCTGTAGGACGTGTTGTCTATTTTTATGTGTCAGATATGTTGCAAAGTGACTCTCAACAAAAAGTTGTCTGGCTTTGCCTGAAAACTCCCTGGAATAAAGTAATAGGAACTTTTCAGGAATACAAATACTTCATCGATCCTGCACGTATCATGTTCATTGACCAGCTTCCTGCGGGGAAAGATCCACATAATGGTATTCTGTATTTCTCTTCGCCCTCTGATCACACCAAGATAGCTTCTCATGTGTTACAGCTCTTTGATAAGTTCCCCGGATCTCTTTTAGTGATCGATAGCATGACAGTATTAGGCACAGACAACATGCAGGTCGTAGAAAGTTTTATTAATTTTATTCGTACAAAAGTTTCTGAAAAGAACGGCTCTATTGTTGCTGTATTGGGCAAAGATACTCTGAAAGACGATTCAGAAGCTCTTATTAAGTCTTTCTTTGAGGTGATCGTGGAGCTTACAAATATAGGCGAGATACATGCAGATATAGGAATAAAAACTCTGGATGCACGATTCCATGTTGAAGACGGGAAATTATCCTTTGAGTACATACAGAAGAGGTTAAAGAGAGGTCGTCTGAAAATCCTTATTGTGGATGATGAACCTGACATTCCTGATCTTCTGCAACTGTCACTTTCTAATCAGCCCTATGATTTTGTAGTGGCATATAATGGACAGCAAGCCATCGAAGCCACACTGAAGGAGCGCCCTGATCTGATCCTTCTTGATATAATGATGCCGGATATGGATGGATATGAAGTTGTTGAACACTTAAAGCAGAGTGCAACTTCTGCTAATATCCCAGTGATAATGATCTCTGCAAAAACCGCCGTAGAGGACAAGGTGCGGGGCATGGAATTAGGAATTGATGATTACATTGCCAAACCTTTTGATAAGCGTGAGGTCAATGCCAGGATCCGGATGGTCATGCGCCGTTTTGGATGGATCGAAGATGAATGACCAATAGCTGGATGATAAGAACTCATCCAGAGGTATGGTTTCTGGCAAGAGCATACTCCCGTTCACTAAACGCAATAAGCAAGATATATTATATCTTCTCGCAGATATAAGCTGTTCTTCCTCTTGCAAACAGATTAACCTTCTTTTCCCCTTTAAGGTTCCTTTCCAGTTTTTTACGAATATCCCAATACATAGCTGGATCTACTTCGGTCCTGAGCAATACTATACCATATCCTCGCTTTTTAAGTTCCCTGTTTATGGTCTCAGGGATGAATTCTGCATTGAAAGTTATTCTATAGGTATTCTTTATCATGGGATGATCCATAGCAGTATTTGAGGTCAGCATCAGGCGTTTGTTGTCTATTCGGAATACCTCGGCTTTATCCTTCAACTCCTTTATAAGTTCAGGAAGTAATTCTGCTTTTATCACAGCTGGGTCTGGTTCATGCAGGTAATTTCCAGGTTTGCTTACATTTATGATCTCTGTCTCTTCAGGATGCTCTGTTTTCCCGCACATTTTAATAGGTCCGGGCAAGCTAAGTGCAGATCTGCTGCAGGTCTTGAGACCTCCAAAATACAGATCCAGTCGATTAAGTTCTCCGTTCAGGGAAAGGTATTCGAGCTCACAGTCAAATGGTATCCTGTCAGGGGGTAGCTGAGGAGGTGCCTCAAAAGCAAAGTTTCCTGTCTTTCCGGCATATGCTTCCAGTACGTCAGGTATATGTGGAGTCAGATTATCTATGTCACGTTCCTTCTCTGCTGCAGCTCTTGCAGGGTCTGAGAACACGACATCTACTGCAGGTATCTGTTCTATAACATCTTCTGAGAGTGCATCTCCACAAATAAATTCCACATTGTTCACTCCAAAAAGCCTGCAGTTCTTTCTTGTAAGTTCAAGTTTTACAGGATCTATCTCAATTGCATAGACTCTTTCACATTCTCTTGCAAAATATACGGTTTGCCCGCCTATGCCACAACTAATATCTGCCAGGCTGGAGCATTTGAGCCTTTTTGCTCTATATGCGGCTACTGGCCACGGTGTTGCAAAGCGCACGCCATCATCATCAGAATAAAACTGCTTTTCAAAATTCTTTTTTCTTGTCACCGGGATCAAATCACTAAATGCATCAATACATTTAAACCGATCCGTCTGGAAAGACTGAAAGATATATATTTACTCGGAATATAATTATATAATATTAATGCCATACATATAGCCGCTACAGTAGTCTGAATGTTCTATCATGGAATTCACGCAAATCCTAAAGGTCTAAGATGGCAGGACTTGGCGATAAGATCAAGAACATACGTTCTCTTCTGAAAAAAGGAGGAAAAAATAAATTAATAAATTCTCCTTTCAGTGGCAACTCCGATCCTTTCTCCAGTGCACCTCCAGGTCTTGGCCTGGTACCTGATCTCTCGGCTGGCATGCCTCCTTCTTCGGGCGGTCCATCTCTTTTTGGTATGCCTCATGGTATTTCTTCTGGCCCAAATCCTGGGCAGGCAAATCCACATGGAGTTTTCCCTCATGGAATGCAATCTCCGGTGGATAAACCGTCTATTGATGCTGCAGCAATGGAAGCCAATAACAAGAAAATAAAGGAGATCGAAGGTAAAATCGCAAAAGCAGAGGTTAGACTCTCAATGCTGCAGAAGGAAAATGAGGAAATAAGTAAAACAGTGGCAAAGATGGATAAGAACATCCTTGAATTGCTATCTTTATATGAAATTGTTTCTAATCAGGTGAACCCTTTTGTAGGTGATGATGCCGGCAGCAGGGCAACATTAGAACGATTTGATAAGACTGAAAAAAGGATCAACGAAGTAGGTAATATGCTTGTGATGCTGAAGAACGACTTGGATTCTTTCTCACAGCGCATAAGTTCTTCAGGGGCTGTAGAGTCAGTTAGTGAAAAGATACAGGATATGGAAACAAAGTTCGATGCTTTTGCAGATGCAATGGCTATGATGCATGAAAGCATCAGTAATCTTTCTGCACGAACGGAGGAACTAAACGAAAAAAACACAATTGTGGATAATAACATCCTTGAGTTATCAGAAACTATCAGCAAGATATCTCTCAGAGTTGAAGATATAGAAAAAAATGGGGCTAAAACACTCAAAGGTCAGGCATTCTCAGCTGCAGATACAGAGAATATACCATCAAAAGAGTTAGATCCAGCATATCAGGAGATATCTAAAGAGAGGAACCCTCTGGTAAGGCTGGATGCCATACGCAAAGATCCCACAAGCGTTGTTGTGCTCCTCAACTGGATAGAATTCCTTATGGAAAGAGTTGGGAGGAACAACCTCATGGACGCCCTTGATTACTATGTTGATGTTGGCTGGATCAGTGATAATGTACGGTCTGAGATCATGGCCTATGCAAGGGGGATCGACTATTATGTGGAGAAGCCTACCTGGCGCCTTCTGCCAGAGGACCACACGAAGTCCCTGCTATTCATTGAAAGACTATGTGGCCGTAAGATAGACAAGAACATGCTCAGCAGCATTGATAGGGAGATGTCAAAGGTCAAGCATGGCCTGGAGGAACTATATGGGCTTTGAGACATCCGTAGTCATGACCATCTTTTTTGTATCGGCCATGGTCATAGGCGCCCTATCATATGCAACTATCAGTTCTTCCAATGATTTGCTTTCGGCTTCTGCTGATGAGCACTATTCACTTGTCAATAAGAAATTACAGACAGATGTACAAATTGTCGATTCAAGTGCTATCATACACAATTCGACCTATCAGCTGTCCCTGGAGGTTCTCAATACAGGTAGTGAAACATAATTTATCAGGCTTTGGAGACCATAGGATAAAAGTGGTGACTGAGAAAGGAATATGTGATTACTATTCTTATAATATTTGAGCCATCTTGTTTTAGGAATTATTATATACTAATAGTTATATATTATTTTCTGATATGTCCGACCTACCCGAAGCTGACATAAAAGTGTTCACTACAGGGCAATTTAACAGGTTCTTTGCAGACAGAACAGGTGAAACTGCTATTACCCATATGATATTCTTCATAGCAGCTGTTGTCATAGCAATGGGCGTTGTTGCTGTACTTTCCGTAAATATCCAGTCTCTTACGGGAGCTACATATTCAGGAAGTAAGGTACTATCCGATCAGATCCGCACAGATATTACGATAATAAATGATCCGGAAATAGTGCCTTACGACAGTTTCGGGAAACGCTACACTTTCTATGCAAAGAACACAGGAAGTTCCGAGCTTAATACAGAGTTTGTTACCGTCCTGGTCGACGGGGTGCTCATAGAGCCTTCAGATGTGCAGGTCAGCATAATTGATGGGGATGTCGTATGGCGTCCAGGGGATGTGCTGGTCTTCAATATAACTATGTCATCAGCTCTCAGTCCAGGAGATCATCGTGTTATGGTAGCAGCTGAAAATGGAAAGGCTGGATACATGAGCTTTAGAACAAGAACATGAGGTATACATTTGGCAGACGTTTATCAATTTAGCATTTCCAGGGATGAGTTCAATGACAAACTGGGCGGAGGTTTTCCATCCGGTTCCTTTGTAGTAATAGAAGGTGGTAGTGGAGGGGGAAAAAGTACCATTACCCAGCGTCTGACATACGGGTTCATAGAGAACAAGACAAGTGTAACCCTGGTTTCTACACAGCTTACTACTAAGGGCTTCATAAACCAGATGTATTCTCTTGACTATCCCATTGCACCTTATCTTCTGAACGGGACCCTGCTCTACATACCTGTTATTCCTCTTGTCCAGGCTGCAAAATCCCGGCTGGACTTTGTTGAAAGACTGATGAGCGCAGAAGAACTCTTCGATAAAGATGTGATCATAATAGACACAATATCATCACTTATCAAATACAGTGTGAACATTGAAAAAAGTCTGGATCTCATTTCCTTCTTCAAGAAGCTCAATGGTATAGGTAAAGTGATCATTCTCACAATAGAACCCAGCCAGCTCAGTGAAGAAATAACCTCTATGTTCAGGTCAAGCTGTGATATATATATCACACTGAAATCCAGGCCCATGGCTAATGAGGTCAAGAGAACCGTAGTTGTCAACAAGTTCACCGGTGCCAAAGGTCCGGTAGGCCAGATGATAGGGTTCAGGATCGAGCCCAAGGTCGGGTTGGTTGTGGAGATAGCTTCTGTTTCATAATGGAGGAGGTTATATGAATGGATGCTGATTTCCAGAAAGCTATACAAAGGAATCCCCATCTTGGAGAGTATGTAGAGAAGTTCAAGCAAGAAAAAGGTCTGGATGCAGAACCCCAGTTCCTTGTAAGCCTTTCAAAGGACCTTGAAAGTGATAATGTCAATATCATTCTCCCAGTAGGGGACCCTATATTCATTCACATATATGGTACTCCTAAAATGGGTGAAGTAAAATACTATACCATTGAACCCGGTCTTTCGGAGAGGGAAAAGAAGAAATATGACACTATAATGAGCCTTGTTCTGGAAAAATCTGCAAAGGAGCCGGTGCCACAATCAGAGACCGAGCTTAAAGAACTTATAACAAAACTACTGAACAGTTCAGTGGAAGTGGGTGCCGGAGGCGACATAGAAGATGACACAAAAGGGTCAGGCGTTATTCAAAAACTTATTCCGGTGAAGAAAAAAGTAGCATTGGATCAGCAGGAGTACAATAAGATTCTCTATTATATCGAAAGGAATATAATTGGTTCCGGTCCCATCGAACCTATTATCAGGGATCCATATCTTGAGGATATCCACAGTATAGGTGTAAGCGGTGTTTTCATTGTTCACAAGATATTCGGAATGCTTCAAACAGACATCACTTTTGGTGATGAGGCAGGTCTTGATAGCTGGTTGCGCAGCATGAGTGAGCGGATAGGCCGGCCTGTAAGTGATGCTCGTCCTATTGCTGACGGTGCTCTCCCGGATGGTTCGCGTATTAACATCATCTATAGTCCGGATATCAGTCGCAGAGGCAGTAGTTTCACAATGCGTAAGTTCATGGAAGTTCCTGTAAGCGTTGTCCAGCTCATAAAATGGGGTGCCCTGAGTGCCGAGATGGCAGCTTATATGTGGATATGTCTGGAGAACGGTCAAAGTGTTTTTTTCAGTGGAGAAACAGCAAGCGGTAAGACCACAATGCTGAATGCATGCCTGTGTTTTGTAAATCCTAAAGCTAAGATCTACACTGCAGAAGATACGGCAGAAGTGCAGCCTCCACAGCCTGTATGGCAGCAGCTGATCACACGTGAGGATGGCCCTGTGGACTCCAGAGTAGACACTTTTGTACTACTGAAAGCAGCATTGCGTTCAAGACCTAACTATATTATCGTAGGCGAGATCCGAGGGGTGGAAGGAGCAGTAGCCTTTCAGGGTATGCAGACCGGACATCCTGTGATGGCGACTTTTCACGCATCAGCAGTGAGCAAGATGATACAGCGTCTTACAGGTGATCCCATAAACGTGCCTGTAACCTTCATCGATAACCTGAATGTTGCTATGATCCTTTCTGCAGTGTACAGGAAAGGTAAATTCCTACGGCGTTGCCTTGCTATTGAAGAGCTGGAAGGGTATTATGAAGAAGCTGGTGGTGTGGTCACCAGGGCTGTTTTCCAATGGGACCCTGAGACAGACAAACACAATTTCAGAGGCCTTAACAACAGCTTCATCCTGGAAAACAAAATAGCCGCCAAATTGGGTTATGATGACAAGCGTAAGATATACCAGGATCTGTTCCTGCGTGCAAGGATACTGAACGAGATGCGTTCCAGGGGCATAGAGGAATACTATGAGGTACTGGAAGTGATAATCAACTTCTATAAACACGGTGTTGAAGGCTTGCCGTTCTCAGTATAAAGGTGTGTGTGATGTACAGTAAGGCGTTTCATTGCATGGGCATGGAACCGGTAAATTATATAAAAAAGTTTGCTATACCGGTCATTGCATTCGGTTTTATATTTTCCTTTTTACTTTATGGTGCTCTGCCCAGTTTATTCCAGGGAAGTACCAAGGCAATTCCTATCATGATCCCTATAATTTGCATACTCTTTGCAGTGTATTATCCTCTTTCCATCTATGGGGGACAGGCATCACGCATTGATAACAACATGCATTATTATATAACCCAAATGGGTTCTATTGCAACAGCAGAAACTCCAAGACTGGATATTATAAGGATAGTTTCAGAGAACAAGGAGTACAAGGAGTTAGCCAAGGAAACAAAAAAGATATACAACCTTGTTACTGTGTGGAACATGAGCCTTGCGGAAGCATGCAGGTTTATCTCTAAAAGAACTCCTTCTGTAATATTTGAAGATTTTCTTGATAGGTTCGCCCACGGCTTACAATCAGGAGAAAATATAAAGACATTTCTTTTTGCAGAGCAAAATGTTGTAATGAACGAATATGAGGCCATGTACAACAGTGCTATGTATAATGTTGAGATAATCAAGGAACTCTTCGTTTCCCTGGTAATGTCTCTCATATTCCTTGCTTCCTTCGCGGTCATCATGCCCGTGATAACAGGTATGGATGCAGTACTTCTCATGGCCATGGTGGTAGTAACGTTCATAGTAACGGATATTGTGATCCTTCTGTTTACAAAAGGCAAGGTGCCAAAGGACCCTCTGTGGAGCAGCTCCCATATCATTCCAGACTATAAGATTAAGTTATACCGCTCGATACCGATCTCTATAGGTGCATGTATTGTTATTACTATCATTGTCATGCTATACGGAAAAATTGTCACGCCTATTGCCATTGCACTGTGCATAACTCCTTTAATGTACACAGGAAAGGTATGCCGCAAAATTGAAAAGAGTATCAGGCGCAGGGATGAGAATTTTCCGGCATTTATACGATCTCTTGGAAGTTCGGCAGGTGCCAGGGGCGGAGTGATCGATGAAGCTTTGAAAGCATTACGTATCCATGATTTTGGCCCTCTCACAAAGGATGTGAACGAACTGTACAAGAGACTTAACACAAGAATAGACAAATTCAAATCATGGGAGTTCTTTTCTGCGAATACCGGCAGCCATCTTATCCAGAGGTTCTGTGTTATGTTTGTTGAGGCAACTAACCTCGGAGGTAAACCCGAGATAATAGGCGATATCATAGCTTCAAATTTTCACAGGATAGTAACTCTTAGAAAAAAGAGGGTACAATCTGCTTCAAGTCTCGTGGGTGTCCTTTACGGTCTTACTGCTGGTATCGGTTTTACAATGTATATCTCTGTAGGTGTGATCGATCTGATGCAGGGCATGTTCTCCAGTGTGGAAATGCCTGCAGGTATGTCAATGGGCATGATCCTCTATACAAATGTAGGGGACATAGAAGTCCTTTCACTGATGGTGCTGTTAATTATGATAGCACATTCCCTGATGTCTGCCCTGCTTATCAGGGTGGTGGATGGAGGCCATATGCTCAGTTCTACCATCGACTTTGTGATAATGGTCTGGATATCAGGTATCACAGCTGTGGTTACCAGGACTGCGATCTGGTCTCTCCTGGGTATGAGCTGATGCAGATCGAACTAAAAAGACCACATATTCAGCCAACAAGCTGCCTAACGCGCTCTGCAATTGTCTGTCCCACTTCTCTTGTTGTGGATATGCCTCCCAGATCAGGCGTAACCATGTTCTGGTTAATGGCAAATTCTATGGCATCCTGCACTAACTTAGCCTCTTGGTTCAATTCATACCACTCCAGCATCATTTTCATGCTCAGAATGGCAGCTATGGGATTAGCTATACCTTTTCCAGCTATATCAGGTGCGCTTCCATGTACAGGCTCAAAGAACGCATGTCCTTTGCCAATGTTCGCACTTGGCACCAGTCCAAGCCCGCCTACAAGGGAAGCAGCCATATCACTAAGTATATCCCCGAAAAGATTAGTGGTCACTATCACATCATATCTGTTAGGATGTGTTATCAGGTTGTAGGCCATGGAATCTACCAGGGTGTCGTGATGATCTATATGATATGAAGAGGCTGTCTGCCTGCAGACATCCAGAAATAATCTGTCAGATTTAAGCACATTGGACTTGTGGACTATTTCCAGACGGTGCTGCCTGCTTTTAGCAAGTTTGCAGGCATAATCTGCTATCCTTGCAGACCCTTTGCGGGTGATGACCCTTTTAGTATATGCAACGTCTTCATGGATCTCCTCTATGCCGGAATACATGCCCTCTGTGTTCTCCCTCACGATCACCAGATTAAAATCATTTCTTCCGGTGACACCTATAATGCCATTTATGGGCTTTATAGGGCGGATGTTGGCATACATATCAAGCTCCTTTCTTATTGTAAGAAGCACACTCTTATACGTAGGATCAGAAGGTGTTGTTATAGCTCCAAATAATATAGAGTCGCATTCCTTCAGGACTTCAAGGTCATCATCAGTGATAGCCGAGCCTATTCGTTCCCATTTTGCATATCCAAGTTCCACAGGTACTTTTTCCACAGACAGTCCAAGGGCATCCAGTACTTCTACAGCTGCAGGTATAACCTCTTTGCCGATCCCATCCCCTTCCACAACTGCAATTTTCATGGGTCACCACCTTGTTCCACCCTCATCTGCTGTACAAGTTCCCGTATAGTTACAGCTATCTGGAACTCCGAAGCTCCCCAGTGGACTACGGCTCCTCTTATCCCATTGATAGTAGCAAGGCCAGATTTTTCTGACAGGCAGCATCTTGTAATGAAAGGCCTTTGAGGCTTGTAAATATCAGAACGGAACGGGCATATATTTATGAAGTCGTATTTAAGGCCAGGGAACCTTGATTCGAAGAGTTTTCTGGAGATCTCGCAACCCACAAGCAATGATCCGTCTTCGGTAATAATATCAGAGTCCAGGCATTTCCCTTTAAGTCCTGATGAAGAACATGGAAAAACGGTTCTTTCTCCTTCGAATTGTCTTAGGTCCTTCATATTCTCGTTGAACCGTATGCTCAGATCTCCAAAGATACCGCTTGCTTCAAGTTTTCTTATCATCAGGCTAAGCCAGGAGGGTTCAGGTGGGACCACATCTACAATTTCAAGGTCTATTATTTCAGAGAGTTCCGGTTCGTGTACAAATGTAACATGCATGTCGAGTCCCGTAAAGATGACTGTATTTACATCTGCCTTACAAAGCTCTGAAGCTTTTTCTATAAGAAGCCGTCTATCTTTGATATTCAACAGTTCATCGTACTTTATAATCTGTTTTCCGGAGGCTATCAGTTCTATCTTTGTGACCTTTCTTAAAAGTTCCTCTCCGGTGTGTTCAATCCGATATACAGAGTACTCTTTATCAATATCAGTAATCTGCTCTACTATTAAATACCGGCTTAAGAAATACACAGGTTCATCTTCTGCATCATCAGGGTGTATCCTGGTAACTCCTACGTACTTGTACTCTTCAGGAAATATCATTATAACCTCTATTTTTTTCCCATCATGGATCTGCGGTGGGCTACAAGTCCTCCATCATTGAGTATTTCAAGAAGAAAATCTGGCAGTTTATTACCTGAATACTGTTTTCCATTCACAGTGACCTTCCCGTTTTCCAGGTCAACTTCGATCTCATCGCCCTCCAGGCACTGGACATTGGCTTCCATCAGAGGAAGGCCAACGTTTATGGCGTTGCGGAAGAAGATCCTTCCGAAGGACTTGGCCACAATACAGGCAACTCCGGCATATTTAAGCGCAAGTGCAGCCTGTTCTCTTGAAGAACCACATCCGAAGTTATTGCCGCCTACTACTATATCCCCAGGTTTTACCTTTTTGGAAAAATCAGGGTCTATACCCTCCATTGCATGATCAGCGAATACCTGCATATCCGTAGTACGGAGATATTTTCCAGGTATTATAACATCTGTATCGATATCATCTCCAAAGACCCATACTCTTCCTTTAATCATTTTCACACCTCTATAATACTACCCTGAAGCACGTCTTCTTCACTGACTCTTACTTCTTTTACCACACCGCCATAACTGATCTGGTATGGACTTGCGGGAGCAACATCGAATTGTGTCTGACCGGCGATCGGTCCTTGTGTCGAGTATGGAACTGTGAATGAATATTTTCCGTTTGATGTCATTGTCTGTGAATATATGAATGAGCGACCCGGACTTGTACTAATTGTCGTACTGATGGTCACTTTCTCACCAGCAGGCGCAGTTCCTGTGATCTTTGCCCCTTCTACATATTCGAATATCTTCACATAACCTGTGTTATCTTCTTTGATGCTTCCACCGAGGAGCACGTTGTACACGTTCTTATATCCAGCTTCCTGACTCTGGGCAGTGCCAGGTGATTCATGAACCATACGGTAGTGCTTCAGACCATTACCGTCAAAAATATGCAATTTTGCTTCCATAGAATTGTAGTAACGTTCACCAGGCACAGTCATTGCTCCCTGATCACTCTGTACGGTTACATAATAATTGTTAGTGTCCAGCGTCCATGCAGTCATGGCATAGAATTTTCCAGTGGCCATTTCAATATCGGAAATGATATATCTGGCTCCCATCTTATCCGGGTCGGGATGGATGGCTTCAAGGACTGCAGTGGCTTCTTCTTCAGAAGAAGCAGTAAAGAATGTGGATGCCCCAGGCTGATTATCTTCTTCAATGCTATTTCTGCGCCCACCAATGCCTTGCTGGAAAGGATTTGCATTTGGAAGCCGCCGTGCAATGGCTTCTATCTCATGACCGTAGTCCCACCATGACATTACACCATAAGCTGTATCCGGGTAATCGAATAGTTCTCCTTTCTCCGGAGCATCATATATCTTAAGGAAATCAATTCCCGGCTCTGGAGTATTGGCTTCCATCCAGAAGAGTGCCTCAAGCCAGTAGTCGTTAGCCCCACTGGTATACTTTGACTGCTGCATTGCAAGGCTGTAACTTGGATACGCTACCAGCAACAGCAGAAGAATAATGGTTGCCATATGGGTAATTTTTACATTCTTACTCAAACATCCCGGAAGTTCTCTGATGGAGTTCATCTTATCATAACAGGCATCTTCTATCTGTTTCCATCCAGTCATATCCATAACCTTTGCTACCAAATACCCGGACAGCACTACAACGTTGATCGAGTAGTAATATGCAAAGCGATTCTGTCCGTATATGGCAAGCAGCATGATGAAGGCCCACACAAGAATGAGCAGTTCTTCCGGTTTTTTATCTTTCCAGATGCTGAAGGCCAGCATTACCATTGCGATCAATGATAAAAAGAATCCAGTTGCAAAGTTGTACCAGACCGAGCTGAGAGTGAATACTCCACCACGGTAGAATATGGATGAGACTTCACCGATGGTGTTAAAGCCGCCGGTCTTTGCAGAGAAAATAGTTGCTGATATGCCTGTAATTGAACTAAAAACTGAAGGCGAGATTACTCTGATAGCCAGAAGCCCGATAATTAACGTAGCGATCAATACTATAGGATAGTATGTAGTTTTAACTTTTTTATCATTGAGAACTTTGTGGACAATGCTCATGTATAAAAAGGCAAAAATAGCTGCAAGGGCTGTCGCGACATGGAACCATGAATATATATACGCACTGAATCCCATGTCAGGATTTATAAATGGAACAACGGGTAGCAGTCCTGCAATAAAGGTAATGATCCCTATTATTCCCAAATATTCAGTCGATCTGTTATTAAGGTGATCTATAGTATATTGTACTGCTGCAAATATGACAATAATCATCCCGAACATCGGGGCACCAGGCCAGGTAAGTTGATAGGCTGCATACATAAGTCCTGCAAGTATTGCAAATATTATTGGCCGAGTCGCTTCTTTGTCCCTGTTTTGCAGCATCTGTAAAGAAAGCTTCCTCTTTTTTGCCTCTATCAATGCAATCAAG
Organism: uncultured Methanosarcinales archaeon; assembly: GCA_964486435.1. GTDB lineage: Archaea > Halobacteriota > Methanosarcinia > Methanosarcinales > Methanosarcinaceae > Methanomethylovorans. Next base: position 19,403 of record CAZAMM010000009.1, read on the forward strand.
AAGAATAACATCAAAAATGAACTGAACAAGGTTTCTGCCACATGGTGGTCCGTAAAGATGATCGTTGAACGGCTAAGGAATTGCCCAGGGGCGATAGCTATAAGTAAAGCTGCGATAACGCCGGTCTTTCTGTCCTTCAGGTACTTACCGATGTAGTAGACTGGAATTACTGTCAGAGAGCCCATCACAGCCGGAAAATAAGCACCAATAGTGTTTACAAGACCCGTATCCGGATTGCCAAGTCCCACAATGAGTGCTGTCAACGCGATCATATGATCTAAAAGTGGTCCGAAATGTATGTAAGCACCATTCGGGAAATTTGTTAATGGGTTGTAGAACATACTGTGGGGGTAGTTATGCAAGAGCACTTCAACTATGCGCATGTGGTATAAGGGGTCATTACTGAACCTGACAAAGCCGTTTTCTAGAAACACGCTGTCACGTGGACGGATCCTTATATAAAATGCAATCAGTGCACTTATGATCACAAAAAGTGCTGCCAACCAACTGGTTTGACCTCTTTCTTTTACTGATATCTTTGATATCTTTGATATCTTTGTCATGTTATGGGACACCCTTTGATTATGAAACTCATTTTCATATAAATACTTATTATCCAGAATATATTTCTTAAGATTGCTATGCAGCACATCTTAAATTTATTTTTGGGTTTATTATATCCGACTTTATTTAATCTCTTTGGTAACTATCTGAATGCTGAAATCAATGTCATTGACCATCTTCAAATAACCAATATTTTAATTCTTTGTGAATAAGTTATTTCATTTGTTTCGATTGATAGCTTTTTATTTGTAAATTTGTTCATATTTTTCTCTTTTCATGGAGATTTTAATTCTACGGATCTTATAACTTTCTCATACATAGTTGCAATATTTCTCCAATCGAATGTTTCAGCAATATCTATATACTTTTGTCCATCTATTTCAGTTGCTAATATATCTTGGATACTTTCAATGAATGATACTTCATCATCATAGTAATAAAGATCATCACCAAGTGAATTTTCCACGGCTTTCATTCTGCTTGAAAGGACAGGTACTCCACATGCGAGATAATTGAATATTTTTCCACCGACAGCTACCTCGTTCTTCATTACATGTTTTAAAGGATTAAGTCCGATATCCATTGCGGATATATATTTGTATAACTCTGAATATTCCACTCTTCCTTTGAATATTATCCTGTCAAGTACGCGCAGTTCACTTGCGAGGGCTTTTAGTGTGTCTCCATAGTCCGTGAATAATCCAGGACCTATTATCAATAATTTAGCATCCAACTTCGGCAAAGCTTTTATAGCTGTTTCCAGATCGATCCAATATTCAAGTGATCCTACATAACCTATGATGGTGCCTTCCAATCCCAGTTCTTTTTTTGCATCCTCTCTTGGAATAATTTCAAAAACTGAAGTATCTACCCCATTTGGTATGACATGTATACTCTTTTCAGTGAGATGCTGTAAGAAATCCTTTAACTCACTTGTTACTGTGATCAAGACGTCTGCATTTTTTAGATTATAGTGGATTATCCATCTTACTCCATACTTCACAATTTTTCCAAAAAAAGAATCTGGATAATATGTAGCTGCAGATTCCTCATAGTGATCAAGGTAATCAAATACAATTGGAATCTTTCCTTTAACAAGGTTTACTAAAAAAGCAGGCAGAATATTAGCAGAAACAACTACGTCGATTTTTTCCTTTTTAAGTATATTTCTTATTTTGAATATATGATATATACTGTTGACAATATAATATGCTGATGGGTCATTAACATTAATTGCAGTAACATCGTGGAGCTTACATTTAGTTGTCCTGGGCTTTTGATCTTTGAATTTTTTGAGTTTAAAATTGATTACATGAACATTATGTTTTTCAGCCATTATATCAAAGATAAAATTCAGTCTATTTGGAACGGGATGTTTGGTCCAGTCTGTTGTAGGTATAACCAAAATATTCATTGCAAAATCTCTTATTTCGTATAATCATATAATCTTTCTGGGTATTAATTTAATTTCAGTTCTTCTCTCGGACATTCGCACAGATAGCATACCAAAAACTGTTAAAGAAGGTGCCAGTAATATACATATTTTATTTTTTAGATATTTTTATTGCTTCTTTTGCTTTCTGCCTTTTTTTTTATGTGGGTAGCCAATAATGCCATTTGAAGGTTTTGACTGTTGACCCGACCGTGTCGGATGACATCAGAAAGTAAGATGGTATTCTGGCACATAACAATGTTTTTATTCCTTTGGGTTTCTCAGTAACCTAATTGGTGATTAGTTTGAAAATATGTATGCTGACTACCGTTCACCCTCCCTTTGATACAAGAGTGTTCTATAGAGAGGCTAAGTCTCTCGCAAACTGTGGTCACGAAGTGACATTAATTGCCCCCCATACTGAAGAAATTAATGAAATAATAGACGGAGTACATATTAAAACAATAATAAAACCGAACTCAAAAGCTCTTCATTTCTTAACTATGGTAAGAATTTTCATAGAGGGCTTGAAGACACAGTATGATGTTTCTCATTGTCATGAGCCTGGTTCGCTACTCCTATGTTTTATTCTTAAAATGTTAAAGGGAAATAAAATGGTTTATGATGCTCATGAATATTACCCGGAGCTAATCGCAGAAAATGTTTTTTTTCCACATATTGTAAAAAAACCAATACATGTAATTGTAGATAAAGGGGAACTTTTTTTATGCAGATTTTGTGACTACATAATTACTGTTAACGAGTCACTACGTAACAGATTTGCACAATTTGGGAATACAGTTGTGCTATATAATGTTCCGTCTTTGGATTTATTTCCCTTAAAGGATGTGGAAATAGAACAAAACACTATTGTTTATGCTGGTTATGTCAGTGGAGAAAGAGGCTTAGACAAATTATTAAAATCCCTGTTAGATGTAAGAGAAACATATCCAAACATATTCCTTTTAGTAGCAGGCTATATTCAGGATACAGATGAATTTAAAAGCGAAGTAAAAAATTTCATCGACGACAACGGTCTCAATGAGACTGTCAGAATTACAGGCTGGCTACCCTACGCAGATATTGTTACAAACATACAAAAATCCATGGTAGGAATGATTCTATTCCAGCCAATATATTATAACAATATTATCGGATTACCAAATAAGTTATTTGAATATATGGCATGTGGAAAGCCTGTAATTGCAAGCAATTTCCCAGAAATAAGAGCAATTGTAGAAGAAGCTAATTGCGGTATCCTTGTAGACTCCTCAAATATTGATGATATAACAAAGGCGATCATCTGGATACTAAATAATCCAAAAGAAGCACAAGAAATGGGGTCAAGAGGAAGGAAAGTGGTAGAAGAAAAATATAACTGGGCAGAAATGGAAAAATTATTGCTTAGTGTGTATGATAAAATTTTAATAATCAAGTAGTTTTTTTATCTCAGTCCGTACGTCTGTATCAATCTTCAATAAAAAGATTGTATACACAATCCCTCCAAGTAAGACTGACAGAAGTGTGATCCATACGTTGGAAAGTGGTATCAGCAAACGATAAGATATCAACACGATTACCATAATTGATGATGAGGCTACTATATTCCTGACAGGTATGTACTCTATATTAACATGAATGAATTTAGATAAAACAAAATAAGCAAGTAAAGCGTTCAATGCCATAGTAAGCAATGTCGCTAAAGCTGCCCCTTCTATTCCCAACACTGGAATTAGGGCAAAATCTAATACAATGTTAGCGGCTGCTGCAACGATGGTAACTTTTAATGCTTTTTTAGGGTAGTTCAAACCATTAATATATGTCGTCTGAAGGAATACAAATACATTCATCACTTGCATCATAAGAAGCAGATACAGGGTATAATTTCCACTCTCAAAATCAGATCCATAAAAATAATATAATAACTTATCACCAAGCAGCAAACCTCCCATCATAACCGGGACAGCAAGCATCAGTGAATAAGTAAAAGCCTTTGAAAGAGAAACTTCGATCCTATCTGTATCTCCCGATACGCTCCATTTACTTATATTTGGAAAAAGAACTGTACGCATTGCAGTTGTTATAAAAGCTGCTATAGTTGTGAACTGAAATGCTACACGATATATGCCTACATCCGCATTCTCCAGGAAATATCCTATCAGAAGAGTATCAGCATAAGTAAATACAAGACTGCCACTTGAAGACAAAAATATCCAGAATGAATATGAAAAAAGGCTATGAAAATGATAAGATTTAAACGGTACCAATTTCATGTCAAGATAACGTATTCCTATGATGCTTGCTGCAATCATGCCAAAGATAAAACCCCCAGCAAGTCCTGCAGCACCAAAACCCAGAAAAACAGCTATAACTTGGAAAAATATGCACAGTGTGCTGTTTAGAAAGCCAACTGTCTGATAAATGCCTGTTTTACCCACTCCATAGATGCCATAAAGAATGCTACTAAAAATAAACCCAGCTACTAGTGCTATCAATAACCAGAAATACATACCATGTAGGTCTGTTAGCAATGGATATATCAGGATCAAAGCAACAATTGAAAATATCACTAAAATCATACGACTGACAACAAATACTGAATAAAATTCATTCTGATCTTTACCTTCACTTATACGTTTTACAACAGCTCCTCCAAAGCCACCATCATAAAGAATATTTAAAGTCCCGACATATGCCAAAAATAGAAAATATGCACCAAGCACACTGGCACCTATCGTATGAGCAAAGTACATTGTACTTAAAAATCCAATAAATGTTATAGCAATCTGTAAGATCAGAATAACCATGCTTTGCCGTCTAATAGGCTCAATGCGCATTAATCTGCTGAAAAGAAGAGATATTTTAAGCATGTGAACCTCGACCCATTAGTATGGACTTAAAATTACTATTATATTTTTTAATATTATCATTGCCATCTAACTAATGAAATCATCGACTTACTTCCAAGTTTTATATTTTATATCTTTATATAATGTCTTTAACATATATACATGAATTTGAGAGTTTAAGTTTTTAGTTTAACTTCCTTCGATTTTCTGTTTATTTCTTTAAAATTTCTGTCAACGAGGTAATTCTTCCTATCTTTAGAGGATCTTGTAATATAATTCCATTGTCTTCATACAGATATTTTTGTTGTTGTGTACTTTTTCTACATATTTTTTTCCTTGGTCTCCTAACTGTTTTCTTAGATCAGCATCCATCATCAAATTCTCTAGTTCTTGTTTTAGATTATCTTTTGTGATGTTTGTTATTCCATTCGGCTTTTCCAAATATGGTTCTACACTCGGCTTGATCCACGTACAAGCAGGGATTCCCATCTGCTGAACTTCATTTGTAAGTACACCATACCATCCAGTCTGTCTTTTGTCATAAAAACCGACAGAATCAACTACAATATCACATTTAGAAAGTAATTCAATTGCTTTTTTATGTGAAGTGTTTTCAATAAGCATATACTCAATGTTTCTGTATTGTTCTTTTAATTTATCTATTGCTTCAATAAAGTACACGGTTCCTTTATAAAATCTATTAGTAGGTGCATGGCCGATCAATATTTTATCATCATTTCTATCAATTTTAGTTAATCCATGCCATCCTATAGGGTTAGGAACCCATATTGCTTCAGGCGCGTATTCTAAAAGATCAGGGGTAGAAACTATCTTCACATCTGCAAATCTTGAACCAAAACTTTTACCGTTGTTTCTCAACTTACTGCCATGCCAATGAACAACTACTTTGCCATGAAATTTAAACAGCAATGGGATGTCCAAATCTAAAGGAAATATGCCACCATCATGCAGGTGGATAATATCAAAACTCTCTTTACGCAGTAATTTAATTAAGGTTTTACATACAGTATAAAATCTTTTTAAGATATCTTTTTTAGGATAATTCAAAGGAAGGTTCAAAGAAATATCTTCGTAGTCATTAGTATAATTCTCTGTAATATCTAAGATACGTACCTGATGGCCAAGACTTTTCTGTTGTAATGACAGATTGTATGCAACGTTAGCAATGTTTCTTACGTGGAGAATTTTCATATGGGCTAATTCCAAAAAGCTCATCAGGTAATGTGTTAATCAGTTGTCTGTTGCTTTATCATCATCTTTTATATATTATCTATTTTTCAATTCCATGTACAGCTTCCAACCATTCTGATATGGATTTCAGGGCAATTTCATTTCCATTAATTAAACTCTTTGAAATGATCCAGTATCTCACCCCTCATTTCCTCATTCTTTAAAGCAAAGTCCACTATGGCCTTGATATATCCCAGTTTGTCACCAGTATCATAACGTTTGCCTGTGAACTTATGTGCATAGATCTTCTGGGACTCGCTGAGGAGTTTGATGCCATCGGTAAGCTGTATCTCTCCACCTACACCGCAAGCTGTAGCTTTTATACAATCGAAGATCTCTGGAGTGAATACATATCTGCCAATAGCGCCTGTATTAGATGGAGCCTTCTCTGGAGCAGGTTTTTCCACAATATCCTCAAGCAGGTAGAGATGTTCATCAAGTTCACGTCCTTTTATTATACCGTAATTGCTAACTTTTTCCCAGGGTACTTCTTCCACTGCAATAGTTGAGCGTCCGTAGGTATTGAAAACCTCGATAAGCTGCTTAGTGCACGGGGTACTGTTCATTATTATATCATCACCCAGCAGTACAGCAAAAGGTTCTCCGCTAATATGCTTTTCTGCTGTAAGTATAGCGTCTCCCAGTCCCCGTGGTTCTTTCTGCCGGATGTAGTGGATATCAACAAGAGAAGAGATGTCTCTTATCATTTTCAGCATCTCTGTTTTTCCTCTGCTCTTAAGGTGCATCTCCAGTTCAGGTGAATCGTCAAAATAATCCTCTATAGACCTTTTGCTTCTGCCTGTCACAAATATGATATCATCTATTCCGGAGTTGACAGCTTCCTCTACTACATAATGGATCACAGGTTTATCGATGATCGGAAGCATTTCCTTTGGCATGGATTTCGTTACCGGCAAAAATCTTGTACCAAGCCCTGCAGCCGGTATGACTGCTTTCTTTATTGTCATGTTTCACCCATTATCGTGTGGAACCCGTCCATACTCATCATCGAACCGCACGATGTCATCCTCGTCCACACATTCTCCAAGTTGCACTTCTATGATCTCCAGGGGCAATTTTCCTTCATTTGAAAGCCTATGCATCATGCCTGCCCTTATGAATGTGCTTTCTCCCTGCCTCAGGAAAAAGGTCTCATCATTGATCTGCACTGTCGCCATACCCTTGACAACTATCCAATGCTCGCTGCGGTGGTAATGTAGCTGCAGGCTTAGCTTATTTTTTGGGTCCACGGTTATATTCTTTATCTTGTGCCTGCTGGATTTTTCCATCACAGTATAGAAACCCCATGGCCTGTATACTGTCTGCTGCAGATATGCCCTTTCATCATTTTTACTGTGTAAAGCATCAGCTACTTGCTTTACTTTCTGGCTGCTCTCTCTGGGGCAGACGAGCAGGGCATCCGGTGTATCGACAACAGCCATGTTCTCCACGTCTATAAGAGCCACAAGCTTGTCACATTTGGAATAAATAAGGTTGTTCCGTGCATTGATAAGAATGTTCTCGCATTCATAGATCACATTCCCATTCTGGTCCTTTTCAGACTCTTCATATATTGCATTAAAATTCCCCAGATCGCTCCATTTATGCTCCAGGCGCACCACCGCAACATTTCTGGATTTTTCCATGATTCCATAATCTATGGAGACTGCCCTTACTTTCCCAAATATCTCTTCAATAGTAGCATCAGGATCGATCTCAGGGTCGAAAGCCTTGAAAAATGATCTTTCATGCTCTTCCAGCTCTCTGAAGAATATATCAGTATCAAAAAGGAACATTCCGCTGTTCCAAAGACAACCCTCTTTCAGGTACTTCAGTGCATCTTCATGATCTGGTTTTTCTCTGAACTCGGCTACCTTATAACCAGTACCGATCTTTTCAGCTGGCTTTATATATCCGTATCCTGTATGCGGTGAGGTAGGTACTATACCAAAAGTGACAAGATGCTTCTCTGCAAGCAACTGTGCATTTTTTATTGTTTCCATTGCACGTATGTCAAGCACATGGTCCGAGGAAAAGACCCCTACAATGGATTTTCCGAACCTTTTAACTATTTCCCGCATACCAAAGCTGATAGCTGGAAGAGTGTTCTTAGCCTCAGGTTCAATTAGTACGTTTTCTGGAGGCAGGTCATATCCCAGTTCTTTGGCCTGGCCTGTAACAAAGAATCGCTGTGAATCATTTGTAACAACGAAGATCTCTGATATATCAGAGACTTCCAGGCAGCGCATCAGGGTATTCTGGAAAAAAGATGTGTCTTCAAGTTTGAGGAATTGTTTTGGATTATGCTTTCTGCTTAGTGGCCATAACCGTGTTCCAGATCCACCTGCAAGGATGAGTGATCTAATGTTTTCATCTCCTCTTTTTAAGGTATATATTTACGTATGTTCAATATTATCAGCCAGTACTTCAGGCCAGATCGATTGCATTTATATCGATCAGATTTAAACTTTTAGTTGTCTGATCCAGAAATGTATAGTTGAAATCCTTATTAATATATATCAGTTACCAGCACTTTTTGTATACAATAATTTGCCTGTTTTTGGGAACTTCCGGTAGAAAAAACTGACATTGTAAATGCCATTAACAGCATATACATATTAACTGCCAGGACATGATCTTTGCAGATAGCGACTAATCATAGACCTTTCACATATCTGTATGATCTGATCCATGATGTATCAACTGAATTCTTAAGTACTATTAATTTTATCCTATGCACCATAATCCTCAATCCAGTTGGAAATGTGATCAAATGTCATACAGGATAATCGATAAACGGGATATGGTACACCAGGTACACTTGATGAAGGTGCTTGCGCCTGATGTGGCAAGAGCTGCAAAGCCCGGGCAGTTCGTGATAATCAGGATCGATGAGCAAAGTGAAAGGATCCCTCTCACAATTGCAGATTATAATGTAACAGATGGTTCTGTGAGCATTATTTTCCAGGAGATGGGTAAGACTACCAAACAGATGGCCACTCTAAAATCTGGGGAAGAACTACAGGATTTTGTAGGTCCTCTTGGTACGCCCTCTGAGATCGAAAAACTGGGTACTGTTGTGCTGGTGGGAGGAGGTGTGGGTGTAGCTCCTTCTTATCCACAGGCGAAAGCCTACAAAGAAGCAGGCAATAAAGTGATAACTATCATCGGTGCCCGGAGTGAGAACTTGCTTATCCTTGAAGAAGAGATGCGGTCCGCGAGCGATGAATTAATTGTATGTACAGATGACGGTACTAAGGGGCATCACGGTTTTGTAACTGAAGTTCTCCAGAAACTACTGGAAAACGGTGAACATGTGGATCGCGTAGTGGCCATCGGCCCACCTATAATGATGAGGGCAGTGGCGGGTGTGACAAAGCCTTTCGGTATCCAGACCATTGTAAGCTTAAATCCTATAATGATCGATGGTACTGGAATGTGCGGTGGTTGCCGTGTTTCTGTTGACGGCAAAACCAAGTTTGCCTGTGTCGACGGTCCTGAGTTCGATGCTCACAAGGTCGATTTTAATCTGCTTATGAACCGCCTTGCAGTTTACAGGGATGAAGAAGGCATTTCTATCAAAAAGCATGAATGTACTTGCGGGGGTGGGCAGTAATGGCAGTAAGACAGCCCATGCCATTGCAGGACCCAGAAGTAAGGCGCAAGAACTTCGATGAAGTAGCACTGGGTTATACAGAGGAGCAGGCTGTTGCCGAAGCTGCACGTTGCCTGCAATGCAAGGATCCCAAGTGCGTACAGAGATGTCCAGTGAATATCGATATTCCTGTTTTTCTTGCCAGTATTGCCGAAAGGAATTTCGATGAGGCAATCAGAACAATCAAGCTTACCAATGCTCTTCCTGCAGTATGTGGGCGTGTCTGCCCTCAGGAAGTACAATGCGAAGAGTACTGTGTGCTTGCAAAAAAAGGTCAGCCCATAGCTATAGGACGTCTTGAACGTTTTGCTGCAGACTATGAAAGTTTAAAGGGTATTGAAGCACCTCAGAAAGCAAATCCAACAGGCAAACGCGTGGCTGTGGTGGGTTCAGGCCCCGCAGGGCTTACAGCTGCCGCAGATCTTGCAAAAGCCGGGCATTCAGTGACGATTTTTGAATCACTCCATGAGCCCGGAGGGGTGCTCACCTACGGTATTCCAGAGTTTCGCCTTCCAAAGGCAATAGTACGCCAGGAGGTCGAATATATAAAACAGCTCGGAGTGGACATAAAAGTAGACTATGTGATCGGCAGGATAAAGACGCTGGATGAACTGAGAGAGGAGTTCGATGCAGTATTTCTGGGGACGGGAGCAGGACTTCCCAATTTTATGGGTATCGAGGGAGAGAATCTCAATGGTGTCTATTCTGCCAACGAGTTCCTGACCCGTGTTAACCTCATGAAAGCTTTCCTTTTTCCTGACTATGACACGCCTATCAAAAGAGGAAAAAAGGTAATAGTGGTAGGTGGGGGTAATGTGGCAATGGATGCTGCACGATGTGCTCTGAGACTCGGTGCTGATGAGGTCAGCATTGTCTATCGGCGGGGGGAAGATGAACTGCCGGCACGCAGGGAAGAAGTAGAGAATGCCAAAGAAGAAGGGATCATCTTCAGGCTGCTCACAAATCCAGTTCGCATTCTGGGTGATGATAAAATGAATGTTAAGAGCGTAGAGTGCATCAGGATGGAACTAGGCGAACCTGATGCTTCGGGACGCAGAAAACCTGTACCAGTAAAAGGTTCAGAGCATGAGATCGAGGCAGATACGGCAATAATCGCCATAGGTACATCTCCTAACCCGATAATATTCTCAGGTTCCGAAGGTCTTGAATCCACTCCAAAAGGCACTATAGTTGTAGATGATTCAGCTATGAGCTCCCTTCCGGGTGTGTGTGCAGGTGGCGATGTGGTCACAGGTGCAGCCACAGTTATAAGTGCCATGGGTGCAGGCAAGCTGGCGGCTCAGACCATCCATAATTATCTTAGCAAACAATGACCATATGATGCTCGGTCATTAATCTTTTTAAATGGACTGCAATGAAACCTGGAAACAAGAATTTTATCTTATCAGGAAAGTCTTCTACCGGAAAGCCTGTTAGCTCCCAGTTTAAAACCCGGTCATCCCGATCCTGGCAACAGCATGGTGCAGATCTGCAACATCATATTTTCTGGTGTCAGCATTGCAATGTGCCTCTGCTAAGGTCCACATGTGGTATTTGTCAGTCACAGGGCAGCCATGTAAACCTGGCACCTCCCGGAGACATCAGGTTCTGTTCACCTCATGAGAAAGAAGTGCTCAGTGGTCTTTTGTTATCAGCTTTCGGATGTGATCCCATCGGGAACAGGATCGTATTACTTAACAAGACCGCAGGTGAAGACAGGACGGATGAAGTGATACTAGATGGTTTACATTTTGGTGTGCTGCGTTTTGATATGAGGTCTTTGGGATATGTTTTTGATCTGTCTCTTGAAGGTGCGAAGATCTTGTTACAATATACCGCAAATAAGACCGTTGAACTGAGGAAAGCTTCCAGTCACCTCAGCGGCAAGAAGGTAAAGGCTGATCAGCTTCTCAAATCTACTGACGATATCAAAAAAGGGGACAACATCCTTATCAAATGTGGTAATCTTACAGGTTTTGGTGTATCTCTCCTGGATAGCGCGGACCTTAGCAGGTCAGAAGATGCTGTGCTGCGGGTCAGGAAGCTTGATGGAAGTACAGTTGATCTGAACCCCCGTGTCTCTTCCATACAAGATATCATAAAAGCCAATGCAAGCCACATGGGGAAAATATCCAGGGATGCTGCCAATGTTATCAAGGGTATTGTCAGTCGTAAGGAATACAGGGATGTGCCTGTCCATGTATCCTTCAGTGGGGGCAAGGATAGTCTCGTGGTGCTTGATCTGACCATCAACGCTCTTAAAGGCAGGGTGATCAAGGCTTTCTTTCTTAATACGGGTATCGAGTTTCCTGAAACTGTGGAATTTGCACGAAATTTCTGTTCCAGCCGGGGGATCGAATTAAAGGAGTCAGCTGCGGAGGATGCTTTCTGGGAGAACCTGGAAAGGTTCGGTCCTCCTGCCAAGGATATGCGCTGGTGCTGTAAAGTATGCAAGCTGGCACCTGCCAACAGGCTCATCGATGAATCCTCAAGCGAAGGACAGGTGTGCCTCACTGTGGATGGCAAGCGACGATACGAATCTTTTTCAAGAGCTTCTATTTCTGCAAGTGAGAAGAACCCCTTTGTTCCCACGCAGCTCAATATCTTTCCTATACGCGATTGGAGGGCAATAGAGGTCTGGCTGTACATATATGGAAAGAAGCTCGAATATAATCCTCTTTATGATATGGGATTCGAAAGGGTGGGATGTTATTTATGCCCTGCTTCCCTGTCTGCGGAATATCAGCTTTTTTCACAGCTGCATCCTGATCTTTATGCACGCTGGCATGCATATCTGCTGAAATGGGCCAGCAAAAAAGGTTTTCCGGGATCATTTGTGGAGCACGGCTTCTGGCGCTGGAAGGAACTGCCTCCAAAAATGCTCAAGCTTGCAGAAGAACTTGGTATCCGATATGATGTTCCAGAAGTTAATGAAGGTTTCAGGGTAGAATCTGTCAGCGGTGTTTCTCCCTGCACAAAAGGAGGGTTTACCGTTGAGGCTAACATATGGGGTGTTTCTCTGCAGGATGCAGCGGATGTGCTGCACATAATTGGCTCTATGAAAGCTTCCGATAACATGGGAATGCTACTTGTAAAGGCGGGTGATGCAACTGTGAAGTTCTTCTCTTCAGGTAACCTGCTGGTCACTGATGACAGCAGGGAAAAAGCAACTGAAGTTTTCAGACAGGTCGTACTGCAGCTTATGAGAGTTTTCATGTGTACAAGGTGTGGTATCTGTCAGGGGGTTTGCCCCGTGAAGGCTATCGAGGTTGATGATATGCGCGGACTGTATATCAGTAATGCTTGTATCCAATGTGGTAAGTGTATTGAACCATGTGTTGTTTTGAAGTATGCTTCCCGTAACCTGGAGTGGCTCAGGCAGAATGCCTGATGCGTGGGTGAGGTTTTAATACTTTTATTGTAATTATATAACAGCTTCAAAATAAAAATTGTAAGATGTGTACATATGCAGATAGGTCAAATAGATGGCATTTCTGTCCTGATTTCTTCCAGATTAAAGATAGCTGCTGTTCTGATCATTATACTGCTTTCACTGGTCCTTGCTGCTATTTTCCTTCCTCTTGCGGATGGTATAGTCCTAGGTCTTGTATTGGCATACATCGCCCGTCCTATCTATCTCTATTTACGTCGTTATCAAAGGATTGGTGCTCTTATAGCTACTTTTGTCCTCGTCATGCCTGTTGTCCTGATCATTGGCTCAGGCATATTTGAGATCGTAAGATTCATTGGCTGGGTCTTTGATAATCAGGATGTTTTCATTAATTCGCTGTTTGATTTTGTCCGGTCCATAGATGTGCCCCCGGAATATAATGATCGGATACTTCAATTCATATGGGATACTTCCACTTCTGTGCTTCCTCTTTTAAGCGGCTTTGGTTTTCTGGCGTATGCAAAGACCCTTGTGATGTTTGCTCTCAATCTGGTCATATCTGTGTTAGTCTGTTACTTCCTTCTGGTCGATGGGCCTAAGGTCTACAATAACGTAGTTGCTTTCATGCCGGTGGAAAACAGACCCTGGGTTGCAGAGTATATGGAGCATATGGATCTGATACTTAAGGGCGTGTTCATTGGTAATGCCTATGCTGCTCTATTTGTAAGTGTCACTTCTCTTGTGGTCTTTTATGTATTTGGTTTCTCTCATATACTGGCTCTTGCCACTCTTATTTTCATTGCTTCTATTGTTCCTTTGTTTGCTGGATATATAGTGCTTATTGCTCTGGCAGTGGTTCGCTATTTCCAGATGGGGCTTGAAGCTGCCGTGATCTTTTTTATAGTGTCTTCTGTGATCATCTATGTGCCACCTGAATTCATTCTGCGTCCTTATCTGGCAAGCATGCATTCACGTGTTCATCCACTGTTGATTTTGCTGTCCTTTCTGGGCGGTGCTTTTGTAGGTGGTATAGCGGGTTTCTTCGTGGCACCTATAATCCTTGCTTCTTTGATAGCAGCCTACAGGGTGCATATGAGAACACCGGTCTATGGTAAAAAGCAAGAAGAAGAAGAAGAACTTCCTGCATGATGGCATATCTGTCAAGACCGTTCGATAAACGTACAAGTTGTTTTCTTTAAAAAGGTTTATAAGTATTGTTAAATCTAAGTCTACAGGTAGTTTCGCAGGTGAAATCATGCAATTATTGCTCATCCATTCTGATTATATTGAATATGAGGTCAAAAAAAGCACCCCAGTGGCAGAGAAGATCGAAGATCCAATGAAGTCTGGCAGGCTGGAGGATGCACTCACAGTTTTCATTGCTGTGGAGAAGGCAGATGAGATTAATCCAGATGAGGTTGTCCAGAAAGCTGTTTCTGAGGTAGAGAAGGTTACAGAGCAGGTAAAAACTGAAAGCATCATGCTTTATCCTTATGCTCATCTGAGTTCAGATCTCTCTTCTCCAAAAGTTGCAGTCTATGTGCTGACAGCCATGGAAAAGGAACTGTCTGGAAAGTACACTGTAAAAAGGGCTCCATTTGGCTGGTACAAAGCATTCAAGATCAGCTGCAAAGGCCATCCTCTGTCTGAGCTTTCCAGGTCAATATCTCCTGAAAATAAAGATGGTGTCAATGTTGTCTGTGCCCTCGAAGGAAAACCAGAGGTTGTTTCTGAGGCTTTGAAAGCTGAAAGCACCGCAAGATCATACTGGCGTATCCTTACGCCGGACGGTCAGCTTCATGAAATGGACAGTTTCGATTTCAAAGGTCATGAGAACCTTAGTAAGTTCGTTGATTATGAGATCTCCAAGAAAAGAGAGGTTGATAAGGCGCCTCCACACGTGGAGCTTATGCGCAGGCTTGAGATTGCTGATTATGAGCCGGGTTCGGATTCCGGTAATATGCGCTATTATCCCAAAGGCCGGCTCATTAAATCTCTGCTGGAGAACTACGTGGTTGAGGAGTCGATAAAAGTGGGAGCTATGGAAGTTGAAACTCCCTTAATGTATGATATGAATCATCCAACTCTTAAGAAATACCTTGATAGATTCCCTGCAAGGCAGTATTCTATAGAGTCCGATAAAAGGCAGCTTTTCCTGAGGTTTGCTGCTTGTTTTGGCCAGTTTCTTATCAACCATGATATGACCATGTCCTACAAAAGTCTCCCTCTGAAGATGATCGAGCTTACACGCTATAGTTTCCGTAAGGAGCAGAGGGGAGAACTTGTGGGACTGCGTCGCCTGAGGGCATTCACAATGCCTGATATGCATACGCTCTGTTCTGATATGGAACAGGCTGTTTCCCAGTTCGACGAACAGTACAACATGTGTATCCGCATTCTGGATCAGGTGGGTATCAAAGTTGACGATTTCGAGGTGGCCATCAGGTTCACAAGAGAGTTCTACGAGGAGAATAAAGATTTTATAACCAACCTTGCCCGTATTGTGGACAAACCCGTCCTTATAGAGATGTGGGACACACGTTTCTTCTACTTCGTACTCAAGTTCGAGTTCAATTTTGTAGATGCGCTGGCAAAGGCAAGTGCTCTTTCCACAGTGCAGATAGATGTGGAAAATGCTGAAAGGTACGACATAAAATACGTCGATGCCACTGGTGAAGAAAAACGTCCTACCATTCTGCACTGCTCTCCAAGCGGTGCCATTGAACGCTGTATCTATGGTTTACTTGAAAAAGAAGCCATGAGGGTTGAAAGGGGTGAGGTACCTATTCTTCCTGTATGGCTTTCTCCGACTCAGGTGAGAGTTATCCCAATATCTGAAAAACACCTTGGGTTCGCAAAGCAGGTTTCAGTGCAGCTGCAATGTCGTGTGGATATCGATGACAGGGAAGATACTGTGGGCAAGCGCATACGTGAAGCAGGACGTGAATGGATTCCTTATGTGGTAGTCATTGGGGATAAAGAGGTTGAAACTGGCAAAATAAATGTCACTGTAAGGGCGGAATCCCAGACAAATCGCCCGAAGACCGTGGAAATGTCTATAAATGAACTAGATTCCCGTATACAATCAGAGATAGCTGGATTGCCATACCGGGGTCTGGCTCTTGCAAAGATGCTCTCACAGAGGCCAAAGTTCATATAAAATGTTTCCTGAATACCCATTCATGGATGTTGGACACGTACTTGCCGAAGTCCATGTATGTGGAAGGGTACAGGGAGTCTATTTCCGTCAGTTCACAAAGAACACTGCACAGGAACTTGGCATTGCAGGTTATGCTCGTAACCTTCCCGATGGTTGTGTGCAGGTCATGGCCGAAGGACCTAAGGAGTCTGTTGAACTGCTCTTGCAAAGGCTAAGTGCAGGTCCCCCTATGTCCCGTGTGGATTCGCTGGAGGTTGAATGGAAACAGGCTTCAGGTGAATTTACCGGCTTTGTCATAAGGCGGTAAGCATATCTATATTTGGGTCCAATTATATTTTCTTTACAGTTAATTTATATCAGATACATCAGAGAACAGTGGGACGATGAACAACATAGTAATTGTCAGATATGGGGAATTGGCGCTAAAAAGTCCAGGTGTCAGGAACCACTATGAAAAGATACTTATGAGGAATATTTCAGCTATGCTTGATCAGCGCGGTGTGGAGTATTCTGGTTTGAGCCGGGAATGGGGTAGGATCTTTATCAAGACTTCTGATCAAATGGCAGCAAGTGCTGCAGCTGATGTTTTTGGTGTTGTATCTGCATCATTTGCAACTGCAGTTAATGCAGATCTTGATTCCATCTCGCAGAAATGCGCTGATATTGGTGCAGGTTTCATAGAGGAGGGAGATTCTTTTGCCATAAGGGCCCGCAGGACCGGGAACCATGATTTTTCTTCCCAGGATGTAGGACTGAAATGTGGAGATGCTGTGTGGGAGCGTTTACTGTCAGCAGGCAAAACTCCTGTAGTGGATCTTACTACTCCGGATAAGGAAATTTTTGTTGAGGTGCGTCAGAAGGAAGCCTATGTGTTCACGGAAAACTCCAGGGGTGTGGGTGGTCTTCCGCTGGGCACCCAGGGGAAAATGGTTGCCCTTGTATCCGGTGGTATCGATTCTCCTGTAGCTGCCTGGCTCATGATGAAAAGAGGAGTTGAGATTATCCCTGTATACTGCAGCAATGAACCTTTTGCTGATGATTCTACCAGGCAGCGTGCACTTGACAGCATAAGTGTGTTACAGCAATGGGCACCTGGTCATCCATTCAGGATATATGAGGTGCCTCATGGATGCTCCCTTAAGGCTTTTGTGGAGCAGTGTTCCAGGAACAAAACGTGCGTGCTGTGCAAAAGGACCATGTATAGAGTTGCTGATGAGATCATGAAGCTTGAAGGTGCAACTGGTGTAATCACAGGCTCTTCTTTAGGTCAGGTAGCTTCTCAAACATCTGCAAATATGTATGCAGAGCTTTATGGGCTTGCCATACCTCTCTACCATCCGTTGATAGCTCTTGATAAAGCAGATATAATAGATCTTGCAAGGAAAATAGGTTCTTATGACGTGTCTGTCAGGCCAGTAACATGTTGTTCAGCTGTACCGGAAAAACCTGAGACCAGAGCTGAGTATGATTCTCTGCTGTCTGAGGAGAGCAAAGTAGATATTGAGGGTCTTGTGAGTTCCTCCGTTTCAGGCGCCAAGGTATTCAGATTGTGATCTGTTCAATCCAGTCATCCTCCAATCTTTGCAATATATACGTTCTATTAGCTGGGTTGACCATTGTTATATTTTTTTTCCAGTTTTTAATTTGCACAATTGAACTGTCATCATTATGATGCTTATTTGATTCTAGTGTCTGTCATCTCTTATTTACTTTCAACACACTACAAAACACTTATATATTTTGATAACGTATGCACAAATTAGGCGCACAAAATAACAACAACATGAATTTCTAGCACAAATTTCATCCTTTATCTCTCGTCCATTCCCTCAAATTCCATGTGCGCCTGCTTCTAACTTTTAATCACCCCAGCTATTCTTTTTAATCCGTTCATATTTTCTTATTGAATTAATTCACGTCTCTTAAATGTATGATTAGTCAACCAACAATTTTTATATAATTATATGTATAGTTCATACTAGTTTATTTGATATCAACAAAGTTTGAAGTTGGGACTCTATGAGTAAATTTCCATGGGAACAGACGAACCAAAAGAAGGAAGCAGAAACTGATATTGCTGGCAATACTGTACCGTGCATACTACCATTTGCTGACGGTGCTCCTATCCCTGATCTTTTACAAAAAGCTTTTTCGGAAATACCCTTACAGGAGACAAGTATTCCGTCCTCTGAACACAACTTCTCTGACCAGCCTTCTGCAGCATCTTTTCCTTTGTTTTCCATGGAAATTCCTGATATTTCTTCTCTTGATGCTAAAAAGGAAATGCCAAGAGATGCAACACCTCCTTTTAAACTGGAAGAAACAGAAGGGGCTCTTCCTTCTTTTTCATTTAAGGTACCTGCAAAGTCATCTCCGAATGTTTCTGTAAATGAAATGGTGGGTGATGCAAAGGTGCAGACCATCAGTAAAAGAACACTGCCTGTTTTTGAAATGAAGCTGCCTGATGATGTCAGTAACGTTGGTGCCCCTATCTCTGCTTCTGCTAAACCTGGAATTAACCCCACAGATAGCCTTAACTTTTCTGTTCCTGGTCCAAATCTAATCGTCCCAGGTCCATTTAGTTTGCCAGCATTTCCACAGCCAGTTGAGAATAATTCCTCTTCTCAGGTCTCATTAATTGAAACATCTGCACAGCTACTTCAATATGCTGCTATTCCAGGTTCAGATAATTCTTTTGACGCAGCTATGGGTACTTCTCCATTTGCTGTTGATCCTTCTTCAGGCGATATTTTTTCTGCTTCCCGTGATCCTTTCGCTCAGAGCAGTGCTCCGTCCCCAGGCTCGGTCACCACCCCGGCAGAGAAAAAAACAGGCATTGTCAGAAAAATGATTTATATTTCTGAAAACCTGGTAACTGGCATTAGTGAGCTGGGAAATTCTATTGTTGCTAATGCTCGCAACCTCACTAAAGGTAAAAGTCTGCTGGAGAAAATGGAGAGAATCAGAGAAGGTAATATCCAGGAAGAAACAGTTGCAATGCAATTATCTGCTGCTTCGGTATACGAAGGTGAAAAGCAGACAAGAGATGATGCTCCTACCTCTCTTTCAGATATGTTTCCTTTTGGTTCGGGGCCTGCAGGCTCATCTCCTTTTGCACCACCTGAAAGTACAGACGGCTTATACTCGCATGCTCCTCAATTCCCGCCGGCAGATGTAAGCGATTCTCACGATATCAAACTCCAGGGTGATTTCGTTAAAGTCCCTCCTGTGGAGAACCCGCTGTATGAGTTCCCGGAGGCACTTAAGCTTGATAATGATGCTCATTCCCCGGTTGTGATGCATAATGATGTGACCACTGGTCTCAAAGAGGACGAAAAAGATACAATTGAAGGTCCTGTATTTTCTGTGAGGATGCAGGATATCCAAGCCTACAAAATATCAGATCACCCTGCAAGTATAAAGCAAGAATCATCTGGTAATCCCTATAAGCCACAAAAAGCAACCGAAACAACTGCGGAGATGCCCTTCTCTACAATAGCCGGGAGTTCAAATGAAAGTGCTTCTGTCGGGCCTAGGGAGCTTGATGATCTCAGAGGAAAGCTGGAATCGTCTACAGGGGATGTCTCCCTTATCTATGGAATGTATGAGCAACTGTCAGGGAATGTGGCTGATCTTAGTGATTCAATGACGTCTCTTCAAAGTTCTTCTGATGATGTGATGAAAGCAACAGGTATGAAGTTCAATAACCTGGATGAGCGTGTAAGTAAACTGGAGTCGCAACTTTCCGGCATAGAACAGCAGGTAGCTCATGTCGAATCTGAAAATAAAAGTATACTGTCCAGTCTTTCCAGTATCGAGCAGCATATATCTGAGCTTGTGGGCTCCTATACTGCACTTGTTTCAGGAATGCAGGAGAGTGTACAGGAAACTGATGACCGTTTATCGGTCTTGTCCGGTAAGATTGCGTCAATGGAGAACGTGGCACCAAGAATTGCAATTATGGAAAGGTCAGGTACGGAAACCTCTGCTGCCGTGCAGGATCTGAAGGGTAATTTTGTAAAGCTTGCAACAGATGTTCTAAAAATCTCTGCTTCACAGCAGCATATCAGGGATGAGGTGACGAAGCTTTCAAAATATGCGGAAGGAGAGCTCAAAAAAATAGGGGCTCAAGGCTATAAAGTAGCAGGCCGGAGCATACAGCTTGCACACATTATGAAAAACTCCTCGAGCATCAAGCTGTGTATGGAATGGCTTGAGTTCCTGATGGAGCTGGTTGGGCGCAATAATCTTCCTGATATACTTTCTTACTATGAGGAACTTGGCTGGATCACTGAGGAAGTACGCATGGAACTCATGAGATATGCTGAAGGCATCGATTTCTATATGGAAAAACCTGACTGGAAGCTCAATCCGGATGACCATGTGAAATCCATCTGGTTCATTGAGAACCTCGCAGGGATAAAAGTGGACAAGAATAGGCTTTCAGTTATTGATCGGGACATTGAAAAAGTCCGGAAGGGTTCAGAGATATATACTATCTGAGGACCAGCTGTTCGATCTTTTAGTTAGAACGTAATGCAAGTAATGATCAATAAAAAGAAAAAATAAAGCAAAGAGAAAGCTAAAAATTGAACCTGCGAAAAGCTTCACAGGTTATTTTCGATCCCTTCTCCGCTCATATCCTGTACTTTCATCTCAGATACTGCGCCTGTCACCACGGGAAGTGCGAGGACAAGCATTAACATTGTAAAGGGCATTGTAAGGATGGTCCCTATCCATATTGCGCTGCCAATTGCATTGAGGATCATGACCACTACTACAAGTACTATTGTGTCCTGAGGATTGGCCTTTGCTATTTCCAGGCTTTCTTTCAGAGCATCCACCGCACCAGCACCCTTGACCACCATTATTGGTAGTGCATAGAGGAAAATGATTGCAAAAGCTATGCTAATTATTATTCCCGGGATGACCAGGAGCAAGAATCCTATAAATATGGGTATCATAATTATCAGGAACAAGATCCAGCTCTGTATGAACTTATCGGGCTTGAATCCTGCAAAGACGTCAGCTATCTCTACAATTTCTCCCCTTACTCCCTTTGCAGCCATGTGGGCAAGACCATAGGCTAATGGAGCAGATGTTATAAGGAAGATCGATCCGAAGATCGTTATAAGCGCACCAATGATATAAGCAACCAGATTTTTCTGGAAGATTTCCCAGCTATCTTTTAAGAGAGTTTCTATATCCATAAATAATGCCTCCTGTAGATGGCTATATTACTAAAATAATTATAATTCAATAGTATTTATATGTATTCTAAAAAAATAAAAAATAAAATCTTTAGGCTTGATTCTATCTGTCTCATTCTTCTATATATGACGCTGGCTGAATGTTTCCTGCCAGGCTCTTTGCCGCAAGGGTATATCCTATCTGGCTAAGCGGGTATGTGATGATCGCACCGATCACTATAAGGCTGCCGATGAAGTTGAGCGCAAAGAATACAAGGAATACGATCACAGTTTCTGCAGGATATTTCTGTATCAGTTCGAAATTCTCTTTAAGTGCATCTACCCCTTTGTATCCTCTCATGACCAGCAATGGCAGCGCATAGATCAGCAGTATTGCAACAATACCTCCGACCCTTCCCAGCAGCATGGAACCTGCAATCATCAGTAGCAGGTAGATAATGACGACTATCCAGCTCTGCACAAAGGCTCCGGGTACTTTGAATCCTGCAAAGACATCACCTATTTCCACCGTCTCTCCTTTTATGCCCTTAACTGCCATATGTGTGACACCATATAAGAACGGTGCAATGGTTACAATAAGTATTGACCCTATTCCGGCTATAAGTGTACCGACAATAAATGCAACAATGTTCTTCTGGAAGATTTCCCAACTATCTTTCAAAAGCTTTTCTATTTCCACAGTATAAACCTCCTATTGATGATTCTGTGTAACAAATAGAGTTCTCTTTGTATGATATATATACTTGTTGAATTTATCATTGAAATAAATGAACGACTCATCTTATTCAGATGTCCATGCAATTAATTCTGACATTTACAACCTTGAAAGATCATCTGAATCCATAAAAAATCCGGTATGAAAATATTTATCACTATAAAACTCAATTAAAAAAGTTAATGATCGTGGAGCACTGCAATTTGTTTTTCAATCATGATAATTAAAACTCTATACAATAAATGCCGCATTTTCATTCAAAAATAGCAATTCGATAATAACATGCTCATAACACAGCCATGAAAAAGTAGAGTCTGCCACATTTCTGACAGCAGCCCGGCAAAGCAACAAAGCAGGATTGCCTATCAAATCTTTAAAAAATTCTTATGAATAGTGGGAGATGTCAGCATGGAAAGAAGGATATTTTGCTGACATCTTGGGAAGTTTGTGGGATTTTTTATCCCCTATGGATTAGCCCCAGTAATTTATGACTGGGTAAATACTAATATAAGCAAAATGATATTTAACCAGAACCGAATGTAAATTAGTGTACACAGCATAATATGCTAAAGGTATGTGAATATACAGATAGGGTGAGATTTCACCATACCACATTAGCATCAAGCACGTTTAGTTTCCGATGCTTCTATTCCATTCGGGCTGCTGTAAGCAGCAGAATTGCATACATTACTTAGGCAATTATTCCAAAAAGGACCTCTTCTTATAGACGGAAACCTCGTATAAAACTCAAAATAGAAAAGTGTATTAAATTTCTTACTCTATTATAGTTTCAAAAACTATTGATTGGAAGCAAAATTGAGCTCATAGGGATCATAAGGATGCTAAGGTAGAGGGATTTTCTAATTCCGGCTCTGTAGAATTCCTCATCTTGGCATACCTGCAAGAATTATGTGTCAGTAGCTTAAATTAAACCTCTTTTACTTGATTCCAGTACATTTTTGCCTCAATCCCTTCCTCCTAATATGTAGGGCAAAGAAAAACCTCCTTAATACAAAAGTTCAAATCTTCCTTCTCAAGTATACAAAGACAGCACCAAGGATACAGATCGCTGCAAATAGAACTTCAAATCCCGGTAATCCCGGACTATCGGGACCCATTCTGACCTGTTCTTCCATTTCTTTGAGCTCGGCTTCATCTTTTAGTAACTCATAGAATCCATGCCACTGTACATAATCAGGCCCCATCATGAATGCGCCCATTCTTGCACGTCTGCCTTCATGATGCCAGAATTCATATATCTTGAATTCTATGGGCTCATCAAAGTTCTGCTCGGTCAGCAGACCATCTTCCCTTAGCTCGTCAACTATTAGTTTTGCACCTGTATACTTCGCATTGTACAACTCAACGGAATTGTCTGCATTTGCATAGTAATTAGTGATCCAGTCATCTGAATGGCACTGTGCACACACAGAGTACATACGATTACGCTTTTCCTGCCACGTTGACCCGTCACTGACGGGAGTTCCAAATATGTTATCCGTGTTGTCAGTATGTCTGGATAATGGAGTTTCAAGTTCCCATGAAAGACGTGAACTCACATCATGCGTGGGTTCAAGTTCATCTGTCCCGGACATATGGCATACAGCACAGGTAGGAGCCCTGTAATCCTCACCAGCTATCCATTTCTCTGAACTCCAGTTCCACTGGTCGCCCTCAGTATGATATATGTTCCCATGCTTGGATTCAGAGAAGATCTCAGTCTGAGGATGATCTGGTCCGAGATGGCATTGTCCACATGATTCTGGTTTTCTTGCTTCTTCAGCTGAGAACCGGTGACGTGTGTGGCAGGAGGCACATGATCCCAGGCTTCCATCAGGATTTATTCTTCCAATCCCATTATTTGGCCATACGCTGGGATCATCTGTACTCTTACCTGTCATGTTGGTCCCATGACAGGCTTGGCAACCGTTGACCGTAGCATCATGGTTAACAATAGTCTCACCATCAACCGTTATCTTGCTTTCAAGATATGACAATTCCTTATTGTCAAAATCCACTTCATAGTACAGGGTACCAAGAGCATGCAGGCTACGGGTATTCTCTTCGAATTCTTTGGCATGGCATGACCCACAATCACTTGCTGATACCACTGGTGAGATATGAGGTCCGAAATGCACCTTTGCATCAGGATCATCAGGGTTGGCGATGTGGCAGTCCCCACATGATATACCTTGTTCTGCATGTTTGCTGTTCTTCCAATCATCTACTATCGCAGGAAATAAATCCATAGAACCGTGACATTCCAGACAGGTATCAGGTCCATACTCGATCGCTGCACCAGTTTGAACCGTTAAGGCAAAAACTGCTACTAATATCCATATCAATAAACATTCAATCTTCATGTTCCACTCCTACAATCTTATGTTCCCGTAAAGCAGAAAGAAATATACTCCTGTTAAATTGTAGACCTTACTATAATAAAAAGACTGGTAATGTAAACAAGTGGAAATGTTGTTTTTTTTGATATAATTGTGGAGAAGCATATCGTATATATGTACATGCATATACATGTATGTATATATATTAACAGATGCCATGAAATGTGTCGAAGAGTAGTGCTGACAATATTCAGAGCAGGGACTTATCGTAGGGAGAGTCATTGTCTCACAATAAGGCACAGTAGTTGAAAATCGGGGTACAGGTGGATTTTAAGAAAATTAGGTATCAAAAATAGGGATTTAGTTCTGTAGATGAACTACCAAAATTAATATTTACCGGACAAAATTATCAAATTGCATCGATATTGAACAATACAGTTTAATTATTGCTCTCATTAATTATTGGTTGAATACTGAGGATTTCTACAGAGCCCTAATTCCAATAAACTAAATATGTTCAATATAGATCCTCAATTAGTCACGGTTCAACTCAGCGTGTCGTGATTTAAATAGAGGTGAACTTTCAGGGTAAAATGAGGATTCTCTTAAAACATAGTGTCCATTGATACTATGCCATACGCAAAATAAGGCAATAAAAAAAGTCAGAAAGGATTTTGGGCGCATTGCTGCACCCTTGTCCTTAGGTTTCCATTATTTAGGCTTAGAACCTAACGTTCATATCAGCAATCAACTGCTGGCTTGCGGTGTCAATTACCTTGACGTTGACTGTTGACCCAGGTGTTGAAACGTCTTCTGGTGTGTCAGCACCATTTGTTATATTTGTCTTTAAAGCTAACGTCATACCAGTGTCGCCGACAGTTTCATTGAACACATATATTGTGTTACCTGCTGAAAATTGATAGTTTTCAGGCAACAGACTTTGTACCACAGTTTCTCCATCAACTGTAACTACAGTGTTGGTAGGAGTAAGGTAGAAATTATCTCCGCCCTGGTGTTCCAGCTTGATTACGGATGTTCCATCAATAGTATCAGCGCTTGCCCTCAGGCTTGCCTGTGGTGCCTGTTCTGGTGGTCCCATGCCGAACACGAACGCAGCAATGACTGCTGCAAGGATGACAGTAATTGCGACCATCAGGATTACACCGATGACCGGGGATACTGCACCCTCTTCCTCGAGGAATTGGTTTGCTTTGCACATTGCGTGTTTCTCTCCTGTTTTTGGATTATATGTTTTGAGATTTTTTCTTCTGGACGACCCTCTCCAGTTTCTTCGTCCACATTTTATCTCCGAGGTCCGTGTATTCACACTCCAGATAGTGCTGCACAGCGATGCTAAGAGCCTCCTTGGTAGAAGGCTCGTTGCATTTCTTCTTAAGAGCTGCAAGTTCTTCTTCTGTCAGCACGGTCTGAGCATGTACGATTTTCACCATTGTATCTTCCTGATTGAGTTTTAATTATAACATGCACTTGCATGTTTTCATCATCATTATCATCATAAATTCTGTAATATAAAAAGTTTGTGTTATGTTCCAATCCATTAAATATTATAGGTATAATATGTAATAATGTAATATTTTTATTTATATATTAATAAAGGAATTGGAAAATAATGTTCTTTCTAAGAACATATTTCCACTTTGGAACCAATTTTACTGATCTTTTATGCTTTAAATGCGCTTTGTTGTCTGAAAATCGTAATAAAAATCTTAACTTATTTTCATTTACTCCTGCGCAAAGTACTTAATACAATCAGTAGTTGAACAATTCTATTGATTTTCCTGTGTTGCGCAGGTGTATTATTATGAGTTCAAGCCGTTTTGTTATTACCGTTATAGGTATCGATAGAGTAGGAATAGTAGCTGGCATTACTGCAGTAATGGCCCAGCATAAAGTGAACATAGTGGACATCAGCCAGACCATCATGCAAGACCTCTTTACAATGATCATGCTGGCAGAAATCCAGGACGAGAACTTCGACCTGTCCGCCTTCCAGAACAGCATGGCAGAAGAAGGCCAAAGGCTGGGTGTGGAGGTCAAAGTACAGCATGAAGATGCCTTTACCTGCATGCACAGGATCTGATAGGTGAAAGCATGCTCGTTCATCCCGAAGAGATACTTGAGACCATTCAGATGGTCACCACCGAAAGCCTCGATATCCGCACGGTCACTATGGGGATCAACCTGCGGGACTGCTGTCACCCGGACATCAATGAGTTCAATGCGAATATCTACGAAAAGATAACAACTTATGCAAAGGATCTCGTAAAGGTCACAGATGAGATATCACGCCTCTATGGTGTGCCCATTGTCAATAAAAGAATATCGGTGACCCCCATTGCCATCGTAGCAGAGGCATGCAGATGTGATGATTATGTGTCCATAGCAGAGACATTAGACAAAGCAGCCTCAAAGGTTGGTGTGAACTTCATAGGCGGTTTCAGCGCCCTGGTACACAAAGGTATCACTCCCGGTGACATGCGGCTCATCAACTCCATTCCCCAGGCTCTGGCCACCACAGAGAAGGTCTGTTCTTCTGTCAACGTAGCAACCACCAATGCCGGAATAAATATGGATGCTGTGGCACTTATGGGTAATGTGATAAAGCAGACAGCAGCTCTTACTGCAGATAGATGTGGTATCGGGTGTGCCAAACTTGTTGTGTTTGCCAATGCCCCCGAGGACAACCCTTTCATGGCAGGAGCTTTCCATGGTATGGGCGAAGCCGATTGCGCAATAAACGTGGGTGTCAGCGGCCCAGGGGTAGTTAATGCTGCGGTTCGTGCTCTTAAGGACCCCACCCTCAATGAGATATCTGAGACTATCAAGAAAACAGCTTTCAAGATCACGCGCATGGGTGAAAAGGTAGGACGCGAAGTGTCCTCAAGGCTCAATGCACAGTTTGGCGTGCTGGACCTTTCCTTAGCACCCACTCCTGCCGTTGGTGACAGTGTTGCTGCAATACTCGAGGCCATGGGTCTTGAGAGATGCGGTACCCATGGGACCACTGCAGCCCTCGCCATGCTTAACGATGCAGTGAAGAAAGGAGGCTCTATGGCTTCCTCATCTGTAGGCGGCCTGAGCGGTGCTTTCATTCCTGTCAGCGAGGATGCAGGCATGATCCGGGCTGTGCAGGATGGATCTCTCACTCTGGAAAAGCTCGAGGCCATGACCAGTGTGTGCTCAGTAGGTCTTGACATGATAGCTGTGCCGGGGGATACTCCCGTCTCTACGATATCCGCTATCATCGCAGATGAGATGGCAATAGGTATGATCAACTGCAAGACCACAGCAGTACGTCTGATACCGGCACCTGGTAAACAGGTCGGTGATGAGGTGGAGTTCGGCGGTCTTTTGGGAAGAGCACCTGTAATGCCAGTTAACCGCTTCAGTTCGGAAAAATTCATTTCCAGGGGCGGGAAGATACCAGCCCCTATACAGGCCCTTAATAACTGATCGTAACTTCCCTGCACGATTCATTAAATTGTGTGCAGTTCAAATCTGAGGTATATCGAGGATACAACATGAACATCACATTGATAGGGATGCCAGGATCAGGAAAAAGTTCCATAGGTATGGAAGTTGCCCGACTGCTCGAGTATGATTTTGTGGACATAGATCAGCTGATCAGGGAGAAGACAGGCCTTCTTCTTCAAGATATTATAGATAACAAAGGGGATGAAACTCTGGTGCATATGGAGGAGAAAATCGTTCTTGGTCTTAACATCAACGATGGCATGGTCATATCTCCCGGGGGCAGCATAGTATATTCCGACAAGGCAATGTACCGCCTGAAAGAAAAGACTATCATCGTATTTCTCCATACTCCTCTTTCAAGGATCAAAAATCAAATAAATAATCAAGATTCGAGGGGTATCGTAGGTTTAAAAGGCCGAAGCTTTGAGATTCTCTTTGCTGAGAGGTTCCCCCTCTATCAGAAATACGCTGATATGAGTGTTGATATCGGTGCCAGGGACACTATCAGCTCTGTGGCTGGTAAAATAGTGGAAGCCATCCAGTATGCACTGGAGAAATGATATTTTATTCTCTTTTCTTCCTATATTTCTAAAATATTCTGGTACAGGATTTGATAATTAACCTCATATTAATTCCATCAGCAGGTATTTTATGAATACCTTTATGACTGCTGAT
This sequence comes from uncultured Methanosarcinales archaeon, assembly GCA_964486435.1. Taxonomy (GTDB): domain Archaea; phylum Halobacteriota; class Methanosarcinia; order Methanosarcinales; family Methanosarcinaceae; genus Methanomethylovorans. The sequence goes on from CAZAMM010000009.1 coordinate 48,139, forward strand.
CTAAATTTTATTTTTTCTCCAGATATTTTTTATTGCTATTATTTTTGAAAAAGTTATTACCATCAGCTATATATATGAAAATACTGAATCAAAAATGTTACGAAAATGAAAAGTATTCATACTTTAATATTACTGGAGGAATAATATGCATATACCCGATTCATTCATACCTCTCTCTCAGGCCATTTTTTACTGGATAATAGCGCTGCCCTTTATCTTTATGGCCATCAGATGGGCAGGAAAAGAAATGGATGAAACAAAAGTTCCTATACTTGCTGCTCTTGCTGCAGGCATATTTGCTATTCAGGCACTGAACATCCCCATAGGAATGGGCACAAGTGGTCATATGGTGGGAGCCACTCTTGTTGCTATTATATTCGCAAGTCCCTGGGCTGGTGTACTTGTGCTGACCCTTGTACTGCTGGTGCAAGGTTTTGTGTTTGCAGATGGTGGTATTACTACTATGGGCGCCAACATCCTCAATATGGGAGTCATCTCAGGATTTGTAGGCTACTACACGTTCTCTGCCCTCATGAGATCCAGTCTAAGCCTGCAGATATCTTCTTTTGCAGGTGCATGGCTTGGTTTGCTGGCATCGGCTCTTGTATGTGCGGTACAGATGTACCTTGCAGGTACCTTTCCTCTGGTGCCGGGGCTGGCTGCTATGGGTACTTATCACTTTATTATAGGTCTTATAGGCGAAGGTCTCATCACTGCGGTTGCAATTAGTGCAATTGCAAGCTCCAGACCTGACCTTCTGGAGAACAAATCAATTGCCCGAGGTGTAAAAGCATGAGAGGAAACTCTGCTGTCAGCAGCAGGTCCAACATGAAATTCCTCTATGCGGGCATAGTCATAGCCCTTTTGCTTGCTGTGCTTGCTCCTTTCCTAGCATCTTCTGATCCGGATGGGTTGGAAAGTGCAGCAGCAGGTGTTATAAGTGAGGAGAAGCTTGCAGAGATGGAAGAAGCAGGGTCTGTTTTTTCCTCCCCGCTGCCTGATTATGGTATAGAGGGCATGGGTAAGTCTGGTGAAGTAGCTGCTATCGTTGTTGGCACTCTACTTGTCCTTGGCATAAGTTATGGCCTGGGCAAGATCATCAAAGAGTGAAGTTTCTTATTTTCTTATTTTTTTAGCCCCCTTGTAGTATCCTCACTCAGCGAAGGCTTGTAAAGCCTTCTTTT
>CAZAMM010000010.1:0-47285 GCA_964486435.1 uncultured Methanosarcinales archaeon
TAAAAAAGGAGGATTAGTACTGCAATAGAGAGGGAATCTCAGAGGACCCTATTAATAAGATGTGGAAAAAAGGTGGAGATATACATGCAAAGATCGAAGACAAGCTCAAATTCCTCTATAAAAAAGGTAGACATGAGCAGATAGGGATGTATCTTCGAAATCAAAATATTCGGGATAATTTGTTCATGATATTCTACAAGAAAAGAGGAGAATGCGAACCAAAACACAGGCATATCAAAGACACAGTTAAATTCGACATTAGAAAAGTAAGAGTAGAGAGTAGAGAACTCTACTCTCTGCTGAGCTTTGTAGCATATCAGTTTTTGATATTTACAGAACTACAAAATTATTTGCAAAGAAAAAATTCATTTGGGAGATTCTTTTAACAAAATGTTGTCTAATTAGAATAGGGAGTATTTGGACCTAATTAGATGGTCTCAAATGAAAGGAATTTTTTTATAATACCTGATATATACCAGTAAAGATATTATTTATGACAACAATTGATATCTGAATAGCAAGGACAAATAATAAATATAATCTTTCTGAAGGTTGTGCATGGCAGGATATTCATTAGGCATCAAAGAGCTGGATGAGATCCTTGGTGAGATCAGGGAAGGAACAAATATCATGATGATAGGACCTCCTATGAGTTCTAAAGATGAACTCCTCAATCTGATGGTTTACAGCGGCTTTATCACCGGTAATTCATCCATAGTCGTATCCACCAGAGAAACAGGTGAGAGGTTCTTTGAGTGGTTCGATCGCAATGAAATGGATATGTCTGAAGCAAATATAGGTGTAGTTGATTGTGTCACCAAGACACTTGGAATGGGAGCTTCTGAAACAGAGAGGATTAAGCGCGCTTCAAGCCCGGTGGATCTGACAGGCATTGGAGTTAAGATAAGCCAGTTCTTTGAGGACTTCGTGCTGATAAAAAAAATACCCCAGAACAGACTTTGTATCAACTCTCTTTCAACTATCCTGATGTATTCCAACCTGCAGACTGTATTCAAATTCCTTCATGTCTTTACCGGAAGAATGAAAGCAGCAAATGGATTAGGAATATATGTTGTAGAGGATGGAATGCATGATCTGCAAACCATAACTACCCTCCAGCAGCTTTTTGATGGTATGATAGAGATACGTGCAAGCGGAGAACATCACTGCTTGCGTGTGGTGGGATTAACACCAAAACCAACTCCCTGGTTTGAATATGAGATCGAAGGTAGTTGCCTGATAATAAAAGAATGTAAATGAATAAGGCTACCCACAAAAACCTATTTCTACCTATTACCCATTCCTATCTGTTGATATGCCATTCATATCGTACAAATTGTAAAATACAATTGCATAGTATTACTCGTTTATATCACAGGATATTTGAACATTAAGACAATTGAGGATACCCATGGACAAAGACAAATTATACAAACTAAAAGCAGAAGCTTCACAATTGAAACCAATAATGAACATTGGCAAGAATGGGATCACCGATGCAGTGGTGGAAGAAATTAGAAAGCACCTTAAAGCCAATCGCCTGATCAAAATAAAAATGCTAAAAAGCTCCCGGGAAGAAAAAGATACAACAACTATAGCCGAAAAACTTGCACAGGCCACAGCCTCTGAGATAATAGAAGTAAGAGGCAATAACGTGGTACTGTATAGGTGAAAAAGGTTACTTCTGAATCACTGAAGGAGGTATTACCTCCACTTCCTGCAGGATCATTAACTCACGCGGAAGCATCTGACGTAATTCCGGGATTATTGCCCGGATCTTATCCTCCGCATCCACTGCCTGCACTATTATGGGCAGATCTGCACCAAGCCTTAGCACATTTGCCGTATGGATCACATGATCCATCCCATAGCCTGCCATACAATGATGTACAGTTGCTCCAGATATGCCTTCTTTTTTAAAGAAATCGATCACAGCATGGTACGCAGCCTTTCCACGATAAGAATCCTTTTCACTCAGGTATATTCTAAGTATTACATGCCCCATTATATTTTACTATCTGGCACTTGTTAGATTAAGTTTACCAGTAACTGGCCTGCTTTCACAGATGCAAGACACATGAACAGGTTAAGTCCTATATTGAGAACAAAATAACCTAGTTCGTTTTCTTCCAGCAGGCGGAAACTCTCGTACGAGAAGGTAGAAAAAGTAGTGAAAGAACCTAAAATGCCGATGTTTACTAAATATAAGATCCCGCCATTGGCTACAGAGAATGTCAGAAAAGAAAGTATGAAACTCCCTACAATGTTCACCGTCAGAGTGCCTGTGGGGATCACAGATAATCTCGGCACTGCTCCTGCTACAAGGTAGCGCAAAATTGCACCTATAGTGCCTCCGATGCCCACAAGCAATAAGGTTGAGTATGACACGCTACCACCGCCGCCCCAGATAGATAACACAGGCCCGTCCCAGGAAAACACCAAACAGACTAGGAAGTATATTGACACAAATGAATATCAGAGAAGCTATCAAGCTCATCTGGAAAGCATATAGTGCAAAGCTCGAGAAAGTTGTGAACGAGCCCAAAAAACCTATGCCTGCGAACAGACGAATGCGAGTAGGAACATAACCCAGATACTCATTGTGATACATCAGCAAACCCAGACAAAAGCTTCCCAGGACATTAACTACCAGAGTGCCTTTAACAGATGTCAGGTTCTGATAGAAAGCGAACCTGGCAACTGCACCCAGAAATCCCCCACAGCCTATTACAAGCAGATCCTTGAGGTCCCAGTCTCTGGACATTCTTACTACTCGACTACTCGATATCAATAATTAATGCCCGGCTATTGCTCGGTCACTATTCGATCAGCACCACATCGACTTCACTGTCTTTCTCATAACCTTCGACATGTTCCGTTATTATAACGAAACCCTGGGATTTGGCAATAGAACTAAGGATACCCGCCCCTGCAGTCATTAGGGGATGGGCTGTCCTGCCATCGAGAATCACTCTCGCGTAACTGAGGTAGCCTTCCCTTGAAGTGACCTTGGAGCTAAGCTGTGCCTTTACTAGAACATCAGGTACATCCGGGGCATTTGCCACCTTTCTGAGCGCATTTCGGGCAAACACGAACAGTGCCACAAGACCAGCCGCTGGGTAACCGGGCATGCATACAACCGGCTTGTCATTGACCAGACCAAGAGCAGTAGGCTTCCCTGGGCTCAGACCCACTCCATGCACCAGCAATTCTCCCATGGAGGCTACAACCCCTGGCACGAAATCCTTCTCTCCTACGGATGTACCACCGGAAATTACCAACAGGTCTGCATCCAGGTTCTCCTCAATAGCCTGCCCGATCTGGACCGTATCTTCAGGCACTAGATTATGATACCTGGGTACACCGCCCCATTGTTCCACGTACAGTCCTATCATGAGGCTGTTGCTCTCCAGGCTCTTGCCTACTGGTGGCAATTCGGTGTATGAGAGAGGCACCAGATCATCGCCAACCGGAATGATGGCAACCACAGGCTTAGAATAGACCTTTACTTCCCTGATACCCAGGGAGGCCAGCACTCCGACATCACATGCCCTCAGCAGATGGCCTTTGTTGAAGAGGATCTCGTTCCTGCGGATATCCTCACCTATGTCACCCACATTCTTTCCCGGATGCAGCTGAGCACGTATCTCGATCATATCCCCCACGGATACGGTATCTTCGATCATCATCACCGCATCAGCACCTTCGGGCATATACTGACCGGTGCCTATCCTCGCACATGCACCTTCTTCAACAACATCCGAAAGCTCTAACATCAAAGGATTAAGAGGAGATGCACCCAGAGTGTCCGCAGCCCTCATGGCATAGCCGTCCATTGCGGACCGCCTGAAATGAGGCACATTCCTGGGAGCTATGGTATGTGTGGCCAGCACCCTGCCAGGACAATCCCGGATACTGATCTCTTCGGTCCTTGTGATAGGAGCAATAGATGCCAGGAATTTCTCTTTTGCCTGGCCTACTGGCATGCGCTCCCTGAATATCCGATTCATCAAGATCACCCGCCGGATACCGGAGGCAATACGCCGAGCTCATCACGATCGCTAACCTTGGTGTCAAGTCCATCAAGATGAGTGATATTGTCACCGTTTAGAAAAACATTCACATATCCGCATAATCTGGGATCAGAAGCAGCCGTTTCAAAGATCCTGTCCTTAAGGCCGGGAAATTGCTGCACAAGGGCTTCCAGCACCTCAAGCACCGTATCGCCCCCGAGCTTTATCTCGGAAGTTCCTGCTATCTCTTTAAGGTTTGCAAAGAGCCTTACCTTAACCTCTGTCATGGGCGTGTATTTATAAAGATATTAGATAAACCTTGTGTCGAAGCGGGTGTTTATGGGCGGGAGGTTTGGGGGATGTGAGGGAAGAGATTTAACATACTACAATTATTAACAATTTTATCGAACATGTACATTAGATTAATATTATTTGAATGTGTTGAACATAAGACTAATTATAATATCAACAAATGGATTGAAACCAGCTCTGTAAGAATTCACTAGATAAAGCAAGATAAATCAAAAAACTCCAAAAAGTACGTAAAACAAGGTCATACTAATCAGCACTGAAGCGATGTTCTTCTTCCAGCACGACCGCCTATAGCTAATCCCTTTAGAGTCCAATAAACTTTACATCTTTCTTTTATCCAATCTGAACTGATCATGGCAAATGCCACATGTTCCGTAGAGCCTTCCGCCATGTCAGGAGATGTGATCTCTGCTCAAAAAAGAAAAGATATGAATGCACGCATTACACAGGATCTGTTCCACTCATGTTTTCTTGAACATCAGGGACATTATTCCTGGCTTTGAAGGCTTCATAGGGTTCTGGAAGAAGCCCATTTCCATGCTTGGACCCCCGAACATCTCATTATTGACCCTCTCGGTTATTTCATCGAATATCATTTTGTAGGAGATACAGTGGGGGTCGACTCCCTTTATTTCCCCGCCAGTGGGAGTTATGGCATTGTAAGGGCAGCCGCCTCTGCAGTATTTTATATGGGCGCAGTCCTTGCAGTGCTGGTCCACGTACTCTTTGTAAGCGAACATGAGCTTCCAGGCATCTGACTTCGCAAGTTCTTCAATGCCTGGGCGGTCGTAGACATTGCCCATGACGTATTCCGGCATGCCTACAAAGCGATAGCAGGGATATATGCCTCCGTCAGGGCCTACGGCTAAGACATCTCCCATACAGTCCACGAAGGTGCAGACAGCACCTTTGCCACTAAATACGCCTTTACAGAGGTGGTCGATGTTCATGACCTCGATCCGGTCCATGTTTTCCAGGTATTTGTCCAGGAGGTAGATCAGGAGTTTCCCGTATTCTTCCGGGTCAAGAGCCCATTTTTCGGGCTCGTCGCCGCGTAAAGAGGGCAGAGCAGGGTGGAACTTGAGGATCCAGCCGTTTTCCAGGTAAAAATTGAAAATTTCCTCCCTATATTTTTCAGAATGAGATGTGAAAGTGGTGATGAACCTCACGGAAAGTCCGTGTTCTTTTGCTATCCTGTAGCCACGCATGGTTTTTTCGAAATATCCCTCCCCTCTCTGGAAATCATTGAGCTCTTTCGGGCCGTCAAGGCTGGAGCCGATGGGAATGTCATATTCCGCAAAAATCTCAGCTATTTCATCTGTCATCTTCCAGAGGTTTGTCTGTATGGCAAAAGCCACTTTCTTCGGCTTTACCCCCTCAGCAAGGATCGGTAAAGCCTCCCGGTAGAAATCTGCGCCTGCCAGGAGCGGTTCTCCTCCATGGAAGGTAAAGGTAACCGAATCCTCCCTGAAGTCTTTGAGCCATTCAACCACTTCTTTTATGGTCTCGATGCTCATTATAGGAGATCTTTCCTCGGAACTCCAGCAGTAGCTACAGTTCCCGGGACAGCCCAGGGTGGGGATCAGCATCACGTGAAAAGACATTTTTATAGCACCTTTTTTTTAAGGTTCTTCAAATTATTAGTAGTTTTCCAAAAGTCATCCCCCATAGATCAGTTATAGGATAGCTCTTCAGAATAGGTTTTTAATTACAACTTTCTTCTATCCAACAAGAATTGATCATGGCAAACGCCACATGTTTAGTATAATCTTCTGCCATGCCATAAGTACAAGATCAGACCAATGCAATGAAAATACACTTTGCGCCAATCCGCTCAAGAAGAGATTCAACTGCTACTGTTTACACATCCCCTCCAACCGTTACAAATGCCTGCTGAGTCAGTTCAAACGTTATGAATATAAATAAGGACTACAACAATAATATAAGTTAGTAATACTGGATCATTGAGAGGAGTATGGTCATGGCTGAAGAAAATTGTGCTAACTGCAAGTTGCGGGCAAAATATGATAACAAGCCGAAGTCTCTTGCCGGGAGGTTCTGGCGCTGGCATATCAACTTCTGCCCAGGTTGGAAAAAATATTTTACGTCACTCCCACCTGAAGAAAAGACAAAAGTTGCTGCTAAATACAATTTCAAAAAGTATCAATAAAAAAGGTTCTGCAGAAACCCTCTACATTTAAGTATTGCATTTAATAAGTGCTCAGCAGAAACACTAAAAGTAAGAAGTGAAACGGGAGAGCAAGTTCAGTTAAAAAAAACAAGCTAGGTTAGATAATACTGAAACAGGCAAACATATCTAAAAGGACCTCTATGTGCAATATCCTTTTTGTTTATAGTCCCTTGATCTTAGTTCACTTGGTGGGCATGCATATATCAAGGATATGATGGCTTTCCGGATGTTCTCCGGGAGAGTTCAAATATATCTCATAACTTGCCCTGTATATATCGATCTCAATGTTATTTTGCATAATCCACTCAAAGATCTTTTCCCATGCAGGACCATATTCTTCTGCTCCTGTCAGTTCTGCACGCATTACTACATACTTTCCTCCAGGAAGCTTTTTCTTTCTTATTTCCCCTTCAACTTTAACATCATCTTCAATGGTCATACACACATCCAGCTTAAGTTCTTCCGGAGGTGTAACGCTTGGATCATCATAATAGGCAGACATCAAAATAGTATCTGGTCCCATCAATTGCTTCGGACCTGCCCAACCAAGAAGTTTGGTGAACAAGTCATCAAAGACTTTGGTGTTTCCCAGATAATTGCCGACAAATGAAACATACGCTACATTCCTTTCCTCTATCTCTTTTATCCCGGGCTCGTTTAAAATTTCCAAACCTATCACCTGCTTTTTATTATTACATAATTTTTTGTACAACCTCCTATAAAAGCCCATAGTAAATTGAGTGAAAGTATTAAACAGTCCATAAGATCAGATCTAAAAGATCTCTGCAGCGCATGTTCATGAACTTCGGTGAAGATGGAAAATTATACATTGACGTATAATGTTCAAGCTGCAAAATAAAATCCTAATCAAAATATAGAACCTACCACAACCCATACACAGGACCGAAAAGGAAGAATCCAATCAAACCGATGGTGTTGCTTGCCCCGTGAGCAAAAATAGCAGCCCAGAGGTTGTTGTCATAATGTATCTTTATCAGGCTGAAGAAGATCGCATCCAGGAAAGTGAGAACAACTCCTATTGTTCCCTGTTCAGTATGCGCAAGTCCGAACAATAAGGAAGAAATACCCACTGCAAGAATTATCCCTGTCCTTGTGTCTCCGAACACATCCAGTATCCTTTTTTGGAGATAGCCTCTGTACACTATCTCCTCTCCAAATGCAGCTAAGGTCCATGTCAGCACCAGGAAGAACAACAACTGGTTGAAATTCCCCTTCAGGTTCTCGAATGCACTCAGGTCTTGTGTTGTTCCTGTTAAGTGATTCAGTACCGGCATGAATACGCTCAGATGCAAAAGGGTCCAGATGACCACTAATACTAAAATGGTCATAATCATGTTAAGCCAGCTACTGTTCTTCCTGAAACCTAAGGTTTGCAGTTTCTCCTTGCGGATCAAAAAAGAAAATCCTATGATCACCAGAATAATGATAGTCGGGATGAACAGGTCCAGAATAATGACGACACCGGCAATAAGCAATTCAACAATTGATATCAACTTCCAGACATTTTCCCCGTCCAATTTACCCATAAGATCAACCTGCTATCTTTCTTTACAACATCCTAAAAGGTGTTTAAAAAACATTTTGATATAATGCTAATCTTACTAATCGTTTAAATATAGATTTTACTGCAGAGACGAGAAACGCAAACTTTTTTCTTTTCTTATCAGGTGATTCCAATACCCATGGGAACTTCAAATGCCTACCTGGTAGATGGCAGCGATAGCACTTTATTGATTGATACCGGAAATAAGGGAAATATCAGGTATCTGGAAGCAACCCTGAAGCATGAAGGGCTTGGCATCTTTGACATTGACATCATTATTCTGACCCATGCCCATTACGACCACGTGGGATGCCTGGCCGGGATCAAGGAAAAGAGCGGAGCAAAGGTTCTTGTCCAGAGAGACGAAGCAAATTTCTTAGTTGATGGCTGCACACCTTTTCCAAAAGGGATAACGCGGTTCTCTAAATTTTATCCGGGACATGGAAAACCATTCTCAAGTGAGAAGTTCGAAGGATATTTAAGAAGAATGCGCATGTACAACATTAAAGTTAATGGATTAATTTTTTGGACTTTATAAAATTGAGCACTACAAAAAAATATAGTTTACTATAAGCCAAAATAATTCCTAAATCCATAACAATGTACAAAGATTAAAAAATTTGTTAAAAATGTTTGGTGGGATAGCGCGGATTTGAACCGCAGTCCAAGCGTCCCAAACGCTCGAGGATGGACCAGGCTACCCTACTATCCCAAGAGGGTAAGCACTGCAATAGTCTTTATAGATTAAAAACCTTCCGTAAGAAATCGGTCAAATAATATAAACAGGGTAGGAAAAAGATTAAAAAATAAAAAAATAAAGCTCATAGATAGTAGAGACCTTATTTCCATCTTTTATATACATCGTTATCTATCCCTGCAAGATCGAGTGCTCTCCCTGCAATGGAGTTTACAAGATCGTCAATACTCTTCGGTTTTGAGTAGAAGCCCGGGCATGCGGGCAGTAGAATGGCTCCTGCCCTCGTGAGCTTTAACATGTTCTCAAGGTGGATCTCGTTCAATGGAGTTTCCCTAGGCACAATAACAAGTCTGCGCCTTTCCTTGAGGCATACATCAGCAGTTCTTTCCAACAGATTATCCGACATGCCGTTTGCAATGGACCCAACGGTCTTCATGCTGCATGGGGCTACGATCATACCATGGAACCTATGAGACCCGCTGGCTATGGGTGCTGTGAACTCTCTTTCCTCATAGACATAGCTTGCCATGTCCTCTACTTCCGCAACCGAATAGTCGGTCTCTATCTCTATGATCTGCCTTGCCGATCTGGTTACAACAAGATGTGTGACTATCCCCATTTCAGAAAGTATCTCAAGCAACCTGATGCCGTAAAGAGATCCTGATGCTCCGCTGATCCCTACTACAATTTCCATTTTTTCACCTTAAACTCTCAATAAGCTCGTCTATCATTGACTCTGAAGCCCTCAATATTTCCCGGATCTCATCAACCGTTATATCATCTACATGAATGCCAGCCATAAAGACTATTGTGCTCTGTGTTACAGCACTTATCTTCCTTGCTGCGCGCAGAGCTATTTCATCCTCCCTGTGTCCCGGGGAGCTTATAACAGAAGCTGATGCACGGCTGCTTTCTCCATCATAGATGCCCAGGGCAACAGCACCTATGTGCTCTTTGCCACCTGATAACACAAAGAAAAAATCATTTCCTGCAGACTCTCCTTTTAAAAGGAGTTGAATCCTTCCAATATCTTTTTTGATCTCGATCATGATCATAACTCCGTGAGCCTGAACTGCTTGGTGGTCTTTTTTACCTCAAAGAACTCTCTCGCAGCTTTACCCACTTTTTCGCGGAACTCCTTTGAAGTGTAGACACCCATCTTCCAGTTATCCCAGTGAGCCTTCTCAAGCGTTGCAACAACATAAGAGGCTTCATCGAGTCTCACCATCCTGCCATTGAGTTTCACAAGTGCTTTTAGCTCGGGTATCTCCGGAGATCGAGGTATGTCTATAAGCACATCTGTGGGGTCGATGCCGGCAATAGATGCTATCTCAGCTTCGATCCTGCGTATGTTACCTCTGTGCCTCAGAACGCCTTCTGTGACCTCTTCAAAGCCTACATACAAAGCTCTTTTGTAAAGTTTGCGCTCTTCAAGACGTCTCGCCAGATCACCTCCATGGCCGTCGTCGTAACGCATGATGTGCAACAGATCCGAATCATCCATCTGCCTGAGTTCAGTGGGATTGATAGCATTTTTTTGTATGAGTTCCTCAATAGCACGGGTGCACATCGTTTCTGCTATGCGGGATACATGGTGATAATATACAGATGGATGCATGAGGAACCTGGACACAAGCAAAGACTCTGCAGCTTTGACCCCTCCTGAACCCACTACCAGTTTGTTTTCATAGAATTGCATCTCATGTATGAGCCTGACATGGTCCACCAGCCCAAATGCAACACCTGTATAATGAGAATCACGTACCAGATAATCCATACGATCCACATCAATCTCACTGCTGAGTATCTTTCCGAGATCCGTTTCTCCTTTGATATGTTTCTGGATGGTAGTAGGACTCAGGCCGTGTTCATCCAATATTTCCGCGATTTCCCCTTTACGCAACAGGTGAAGCACATCTTCATGCTTCTGGCGTGTATATTGAGTGATAAAGCTCTCTGTTACGTGTGAGAGAGGACCATGTCCTATATCATGAAGCAAAGCTGCAACTCTCAGTTCATCCTTCTCCTGCTGGGACACTGAGTCGATCTGCCTTGTCAATATGGTCGCAAGGTGCATAACACCAAGAGAATGCTCAAAACGTGTATGATTAGCACCGGGGTAGACCAGATTAGAAAGCCCGAGTTGCCTTATCCTGCGCAAACGCTGCATAGGAGGAGAATCGATAAGAAAAAGCATGAGCTCATCAAGTTCAATGTAACCGTGAATGGGATCACGAACGACCTTCATATTGTTTAAATATCCCTTCATACTATAATGCTGTTCCTGTATTATAGCTAATATCTTTCTGGAAACAAACGAGGAAATACATGCTCATACTTTCCGGTGGCACCGGAACTCCAAAACTTATTGAAGGACTCAGGAATATACTTCCTGATGAAAATATCACTGTCGTTGTAAATACAGCAGAGGATATGTGGGTATCCGGAAATCTCGTAACACCGGATATCGATACATTGCTTTATCTTTTCTCTGGGAGACTTGACACTGCTAAGTGGTGGGGAATTAAGAATGACACTTTTATGACCTCTGATACCCTCAGTTCCCTGGGACATGATGAAATGATGAGGCTTGGAGACCAGGATCGTGCAACAAATATCATGCGTTCTGATCTTTTAAGAGCAGGTTATTCCCTTACAGAAGCAACAAAAATACTTGTAAAAGCTTTAGGCATCCGGGCAAATATATTGCCTATGTCCGATGATCCGGTAAAGACAATAGTAACAACATCCGCTGGAAAAATACATTTTCAGGAGTTTTGGGTGAAGGAGCACGGTAAACCCGATGTACTGGAAGTTGTGCAGGAAGATATAGAAAAAGCATCCATTGCAACAGAGGTTCTTGAAGTGTTGGAAAAGGAGGAACATGTGCTGATTGGCCCCAGTAACCCTATCACGAGCATTGGACCCATACTGGCGTTGCAAGGGATGAAAGAACTGCTTAAGAAAAAAAAAGTTGTCGTGGTAAGTCCCATAATTGGACAGGAACCTGTGAGCGGGCCAGCCGGAAAGCTGATGGCTGCAAGGGGTTTGGAAGTATCTTCTGCTGGTGTTGTCGATTGCTATGGAGATATCATTGACATAATGATACTGGATGAAAGGGATGACTATGGCAGATCTGCTCTGAAGAATGCAGCATGTAAGATATTTATCACTGATACCCTCATGAAGAATGTGGATAAAAGTACAGCTCTGGCCAGGTTTGTGGTAGACGTGTTCAACTGTCGATGCTGACATCATGCAAAGATATTTAGGTCTTCAGTTGAGAGGAATGCAAACAGTCCGACCCAAGCTTACAAAGTGTATATGAGAGTGAAGCCAAAGCGATGTAAGCAAGTGGACTGTTTATTGCCCCCATATGAGAGTATATCGTTCAAGTTTATTAAATAATTTTTTAGAGAATATTAAGAATTGTTACACATGTTTTTACATACTAATAGTTCTAGTACTATAGTTACTCATTTCTAGTATTATGGTTACCCATTATATGATCAAAATAATTCATATCAGAAAAAGGCAATACATTTAACAACTTATCTGTATATTCTCATGTCTTTGGAAAATCACATGAATATAGTTCATTGAACTCAAATAATTATAAATATAATAGATTCTTAAATTTATTTTTCGGCAGAGTCTTGCTGGAAATCTCAAGGAGAATAAAACAATTCTCCAAACCCCCGGATGCCAGTACATCACCACCTCATACACAACCTACCCATCCACCCAATTTTTCTACACTGGCATCCTTATGTTATTATGAGGAAATACGCTTGATACTCCAATGATAGATATAATATGGGGTTTTTAAAGTGATTAGCAAAAAAGTGCTAAAGTATCGGCAAGTGATGCAAATCCAATATGCTCTTTTATATACTTACACATATATGTGCAGTCTAAATAAGGAGTATTTCAGATGCTAGAAATATTACACGAGTCCTTCAATGATATACCTATTGTTAAAAAGGGAGATTACTATTATTTTATCCATCCTGTCTCTGATGGAGTTCCTGCACTGAAACCGGAGCTTCTGGAAGAAGTAGCTGAATATATTGTGGAAAGAGCAGACCTTGATGTAAACAGAATAATTACCATTGAAGCCATGGGTATTCCACTGGCTACCACTGTTTCTTTGATGACCGATATTCCTCTTGCTATTGTGCGCAAAAGAAAATATGAACTCGAAGGGGAAGTGCTTCTTTCCCAGAGTACTGGCTATTCTAAAGGAGAGTTGTATATCAATGGTATAAAAAAAGGTGACAGGGTGCTTATAATTGATGATGTTATCAGTACCGGGGGCACCTTGGCGGCGCTGGTGGGGGCACTGAAGAACATTGGAGCTATTATTACAGATATCTTTGTCGTCATTGAGCGCGGGGAAGGAGTTGCAAGCCTTAGAAAAGAAGGCATAGAAGTGACAACCCTTGTGCGTATAGATGTAGATGGACATGGCGTGCACATACTGGAGGACTAGGTTGGCAGACAGTGAGGCATTTGATTTCCAGATAGCAAGGATCATTGATGTAATAAACGACACAAAAGCAAAGATAGTGGGATTGCAATTCCCTGAAGGCTTCAAGCGCAGAGCTGCAGGCATAGCAAAAGAAATAGAAGAAGCCACCGGTGCGCATGTGCTTATATCCGGAAACCCATGTTTTGGGGCATGTGATATAGATGTTCATCTGACACACAGAGTAGACATATTGTTCCATTTCGGGCATGCAGTGCTTGATGACACCATCCATGCACAAAAAGTATATTTTATCGAGGTAAGGTCCAATGCGGAAATTGGAGAAGTGATGAAAAAGTCCCTGAACGCTCTTGAAGGTGAGAGTATCGGGCTCATCACCACAGTACAGCACGTACATAAGCTTCAGATGGCATGTGAAATATTGCAAGCCCATGGCAAAGTTTGCGTCATAGGTAAAGGCGATGCAAAAATAGCATATCCCGGACAGGTACTGGGATGCAACTTTTCTTCGGCAAGAGCCGAACTGTGCGATGAATATCTGTATATAGGAAGTGGCTATTTTCACCCCATGGGGGTGGCATTATCAACAGGAAAAAGAGTGCTCATCGCAGATCCTTTTGTTAATGAGGTCAGAGAGCTGGATATTTCAAAGGTGCTCAAACAGCGCAGTGCAGTGATCGGAAGGTCACTTGATGCTGACCTATTTGGAATAATCGTATGTTCAAAGCCCGGCCAGGAACGTATGGCACTTGCTCTTAAGTTACAGGACATGGTGCGCAGGCATGGAAAAGATGCCAGAATCATAATGATGGACCTTGTGACACCTGATCAGTTACTCCAGTTCAAAGTAGATGCCTTTGTAAATACGGCCTGTCCGAGGCTTGCCATTGACGAAGTTGGCCGTTTTAATGCACCCATGCTCACTCCACCGGAACTGGAGATCGTAATGGGTGAGAAGAAATGGGAAGATCTGGTGTTTGATGAGATCACTGGGTGAAATGTGCTGGTGCTAACATGAAGCAGAGAAAACTGGAGATCATGCTGGAAAAGGTGAAAGGTTTCGAAAGACCTGATGTTAACCTGGAACAATATGCCACACCTGCCCCAATAGCTGCCGAAGTGCTACACTTTGCGTTCATGCATGGAGATTTACAAGGAACTGTATACGATCTTGGATGCGGCACTGGTGTACTTGCTATTGGTGCAAAGCTCATGGGTGCGGAGAGAGTGGTGGGCTTTGATCTGGATCCCAGTGCTCTTCAGATAGCACGGCAGAACGCATCTACGATGGGTGTTGACGTGGAGTTCGCACAATGTGACATATCAGGTGTACCTGAACATGCTGACACAGTAATAATGAACCCGCCTTTTGGAGCACAATGTAAGGGCAATGACAGGCCTTTCCTCTCAACTGCTCTGAGAGTTGCAGATGTGACATATTCTGTACATAATTGCGGAAGTCATCGGTTCATTAAAAGTTTTATAAAACCTGCGATAATTAGTGACTGGTATGAAACTGGTTTTCCTATAAAACGAACATTTAAATTTCATAAAAAGGATGTAGAACTGGTCAAGGTTGAAATCTACCGGATAATCCGGTGTGATGGCAGCATATAATCTGCCGATGTTTGCAACTGCTTTATATAGCTGGAAACATATGTCTTGCAAACTGGTGTTCAATCATATCTATCTAACTTCATTATGAGGGATTCTTATTCGGATAAGGAACAGAAAAAAGGTTTCGCGCAGGATGATCAAGGGCTCTGGCGAGGGATCAGAAAGTGTACAGTCTTCTGAAGAAATAGAACAGAAGGTGACAAATAGAACTAAAGTGGAGGCAGCAAAGGTGGCAAAAGCACCTAAGAGAAGAATTGCTAAGCCTCCAAAGAAAGTTATAGAGGAAGAGAACATGGATGAAGGGGAAATTGTCTTTGTGATGCCAGGAGACATCATTGGAACTATTGAAGAGTTTAGTCCCGGGATCGGAACTTTCCTAGATGTTGCAGATATCCATGCTGCCTCTACAGGTATTGTGAAGATAGACAGAAAAACACGTACGATATCTGTTGTGCCCAGCACCAAGTACCCACCGTCTATTAACGTAGGAGATATCGTAATTGGCGGCATTATCAGCCTCAGAGAGAGCGTTGCACTTGTTGAAATTGCTGCTATAAAGGGCGAAGGCGAACGTGAGTTCCAGAAAGTTGGCACTGCTGCCATACACGTGTCAAATGTAAAAGATTCCTACTGTAAAAGACTCGATGAGGAATTCTCTGTAGGAGATATAATCAAAGCAAAGGTTTTGAACACTGAGAACATGAGGCTTAGTACTGCAGAGAAGGAACTTGGCGTAATGAAAGGGCAGTGTTTTAACTGCCGCACTGTTATGATCAGGGACAACAATAAACTGAAATGCCCGGAGTGCGGAAGAGTAGAGAAACGCAAGCTTTCCTCAGATTATGGAACTGGAATTGTATAAAAAGAAATCTAGCTTATATGGGTGAAGTCCATGGAACTAAAGATCATAGACAAGACAGAAGATGAAATGCACCTTGAGATAAAAGGTGAGACACATACTCTTCTTAATATGCTGAAATCTGTGTTACTTGAAGATACAAGGGTACACACTGCTTCCTATGATATGAAGCACGTATCCATAAGCGAACCTATACTGTACATAAAAACAGACGGTACAGATCCTATTATATTAGTAAAGGAAGCTGCTGAAACTCTTGCAGTACAGTGTGAGGAGTTCATCGGCGTATTTGGCAAAGCTGTGGAAGTATAATCTTTTCCACTGCACGTTTTCTTTTTTAATGTTGGATGCTGGCATTCACTATTTATTGTACGAAGTGGATACTTTGTGATCTGGAAGGAAGTTGTCAACTGGAGATATAACATCATGAAAGTAGTGGCATTTAATGGCAGTCCCAGAAAAGAAGGCAATACTGCAGCGCTTGTAAAGTATGTCTTTGAAGAGCTGGAGAAAGAGGGAATAGAAACCGAGATTGTGCACATTGGAGGTAAAAAGACAATTGGATGCACAGCATGTATGAAATGTTATCAGAATAAGGATAGGAGATGCGTCTTTAATGATGACCTTGTTAATGAATGCATTATGAAAATGATAGATGCAGATGGTATCATCCTGGCTTCCCCCACATACTTCACAGACATAACGACGGAAATGAAAGCTCTTATAGACAGAGCTGGATTTGTGTCAAAAGCCAACGGAGAACTGTTCAAACGCAAGGTGGGTGCAGCTGTTGTAGCAGTGCGCAGGGCTGGTTCACTCCACGCATTCACTACCATGAATAATTTTTTTACTATCAGTCAGATGATTATACCAGGTTCCATGTACTGGAACATTGGTGTGGGTGGAGCCCCGGGAGATGTGGAAAAAGATGAGGAAGGCATCCGTACAATGCAGACCCTGGGACAGAACATGGCATGGCTTATGAAAAAGCTGTATAGTTGAACTTATTAAAAACAGAGGAGATATAATGGCACTTGATGAGGCAGCACTGAAGAAGTTCGGGTTCATCCCGCGTGGACCAAAGGATGCAATCAATATTGATCCCCTGCAGACTGCAGGTAAGTTAACAGAAGAAGCAAGACGTGCTTTACTGGAATGGGGAGATGGCTATTCCGTCTGTGACTTCTGCGGAGGTGTGCTGGACCTGATCAAAAAACCACCCATAGAAGAATTTGTACATGGGGCACTTCCCGAGTTCCTCAATATAGATGCTGTGAGGATCACACACGGTGCAAGGGAAGCAAAGTTTGCGGTAATGCACTCCATTGCACAGGAAGGGGACCATGTGGTGATGGACGAGGTTGCACATTATTCCTCGGTTGTGGCCGCCCAGCGGGCCCGGCTTAACATAAAAAAAGTGCCTCATAGCGGCAGCCCGGAATATATGACAGATGTGGAAGGGTATGCTACAGCTATTGAAGAAGTGATAAAGGAAACAGGTAAAGCACCTGCATTGGCTCTGGTCACTTATCCGGATGGTAATTATGGGAACATCACCGATGTGCAGCGTATATCCAAGATCTGCCATGATCATGATGTGCCCCTGCTGCTAAATGGCGCATACGCTGTAGGAAGGATGCCGGTGGATGCCAAAAAGCTGGGTGCTGACTTTGTGGCAGGCAGCGGCCATAAATCTATGGCTGCATCGGGACCCATAGGACTTCTGGGAGTCAGTGAGGAATATTCAGATGTTGTTTTCAGGAAATCACCTACAAACAAGAACAAGGAAATAGAACTATTGGGATGCACAGCCAGAGGTGCCACCATTATGACAATGATAGCCTCGTTCCCTCACGTAGTAGAGCGGGTGAACAACTGGGATCAGGAAGTACAGAATGCACGCTGGTTCTCTGCTAAACTTGAAGAAATGGGAATCATACAGAAGGGACAAAAACCACACAATCATGACCTTATGTTCTTTGAAGTTCCTGTGTTCTATGAGATATCCCAGAAGGCAAAGAAGGGAAGGTATTTCCTGTACAGGGAACTCAAAGAGCGTAAAATCCATGGCATCAAATCGGGTCTTACTAAATACTTCAAACTGAGCACATTTCAGGTAGGCAGGGACAACTTGCAATACGTTCTGGATTCATTCCAGAATATCATAGAGAAGTATGAAAAAGAGAAATAAGAGAAAAATATAACCTCTACTTCTTTTATCATTTCACACTGCTCAGATATGGTTATAAATATAAAAATACAATACAAATTATACCAAGTGTACATCGATGGTTAAAGATTCAATAATCCGGCCTTCCAGAGAGAAGTTCAATAAAATAAAGATGAGGATTACTCATAACCAGCTCAACAAAACTATATTGATCTTTCTGATAGTGATGCTACCCATCATAGCTATCGATCTGGCAGGACGACAGGAGATCATACCCATTCCTGAAACATTGATGAAAGCAATTCAAGGTATCATAGTGATCTTGATCTCTTTTGGCATGGCCACACTGTTCATAAGACTGACCATTAGTTTCATTGCAGATAAATTCGAAGGTATCGGACAACCTGAAGAGAAGATCCTACTTAGCAAGCTGTACATCCTGCTGGTGTATGTACTGGCTACAGTGTTCGTATTCTTGCAAATGGGAATTGGCATACAAAACGTAGCTCTGTTTTTAGGTTTGACGGCCACAGGTTTTGCCTTTGCTATCCGGGATGTGTTACTTTCCTATATAATATGGTTCATACTACTTACAAAGAAACCGTTCAAGATCGGTGATTATATAAATATTGACGGTGAGGAAGGACAGGTAAAGCACATCGGCATGTTCTATGTTTTAGTAGACCCAACGCCGGAAACCTATGCGGACAATATCAAGGTACCTAATAAGGTCTTCCTTGAAAAGCCTATCCGTAACTATGGAAGTTACAAATTCCTGTCAACATTCGACCTCTACCTGAAAAGTATACCAACAGATATGGTCGACAGGATTGAGAGAATACGGGAGAAGGGCAGTAAGCTCAAAGGTGCAGATGCAGCCTTTTATCTCAACAGTGACAGCGATGGAGTTAAGATCACAGTGGAGTTCAAAACAGTCTATGAGGACAGGAATATTCTGAGAGACCACCTGATGGCTATGATGTTGCAGGAATTGGACCTCAATATATGAAACAATGTCAACTGCCTCACCACAAACTCTATAATCAAAGAAGTAATATGGATTATGCTATTTTCACAATGCGGCTGTGGTTTAGTGGCTATGACCTGGGCTTCCCAAGCCTAGAACCCGGGTTCGAATCCCGGCAGCCGCATAAGATCAAAAGAGAAATGTAAGAATAGCCTCATTTTTTCTTAGATTTTTCCGGTATCTTCTGGTCAGGCGTCACACCGTAGAATTTGGTCCTCGCTTTGCCCCAGATACACCCGTTCTTACCAAATATCTTCAGTTCCAGGTTCTGTATAGCCTTGCAGATACCGTTACCTGCTCTTGCCCCTTTACATACGATGCAGTACTTTTCACAAAACACCGGTGGTTTTTTCTTCTCTGCCATTTTGTTACCTCCTGTAAATGAAAATACATAGAGAATACGAGTGATCAGTTTATAAAAGATGTGGCTGTGTGAAAAAATAAGTTCAACCTGACAATATTTGCCTAAAAAATCAAAATAAGCAATTATTCCACATCTCGCATGGAAACATTGCGAAGTCTGGTGACACCGCCGATCTCTTCTATGACATCTGCTACAGCTTTTGGAACAAGCTGGCGCCAGTCATCCCCTTCAAGCATCTTTTTGCGAACTTCCGTTCCAGAGTAGCCTTTTCTGTTAAACATCGGAGGTTGTCTTACGTTCACATTCGCTTCCCTGAAAAGCTGTATAACTAGAGGATTGTTGGAGTAAACTACGCTAAAAGGCGGCGCCATAGAAATAATGTGAGATACCCATACTGCATTTCGCTGCAGGTCTTCAATGGGTATTGCATAATGTTTCACGTCAGCATCTTCCAAAGCATGCCGTATCATCATAACTCTTTCACCAGCAGTAAACGGGTTCTCAGAGTCATGACTCTTCTGGGCACTGCCTATGCCTATTACCAGTTCATCTACTTCCTTTGCAATGGTACAGATGGTGGAATAATGACCAAGGTGGAATGGTTGGAAGCGTCCTATATAGAACGCTCTTCTCATGTGCATAAATGACAACCGTTAACGTATACCACATTCGTCAAATGAGAACTTCCCACAGACTTCAAGATAGTGGCCTGAGTTGTTATCGTGTTTCATTTTTGCAAGTTTCTTCACAAGATCCAATCCTGGAGGGGCGGGATTCTCCATAATCTCCAGCGTATCCTTCACCTTATCGAAGTACTTCTGCCCTTCATCTGTGCGTATTAATACACAGTTCCAGCCATCCGGAGTACCGACTGAACCTACAGATATGTCTGCGAATACAGATGTGTAATCACAGCAATGGTGACAGGGGTTCCTTGCATAAGGTGCAACTTCGGCTATTTTCACACTGTGCTCCTGACCATCTTTTGTATAGTTCCAGAACTTACCCTTTCCGAAATCCATCTTCACAACATCGTCGACGTTAAGCTTCATGATCTCAGGAACGATCTTTTCCCTCATGGTTTCGTGGTAGAAACTTTCCATGCACAAAAGACCCACTATAAGGACGATCTTATCATTAACGTTCTCAGATATAAGGCGGGCTCCATGAACCTGACAGGGAACACCCACAACAGCTATACGATCATATTTCTCAAAAGGTTCCTTAAGGGCTGCCAAGACAGAATCATAAGTATACTTGGTACCTGTGGTCTTATCCACATCCTCAGGTTTTGTCATGAGGATAAGCTCTGTCTCCCACACATTATTCCTGGAAATACCAACAACACAGTCTATCTCACCTTTTCTGAGAAGCTCTTTAAGGATATGGGAAGTTACGCCTCCATCCTGACCGACAATAGCGCTCTTTGCACCAAAGAAGGACTTCACGTTGGCAAATTCATCATCGTGATATCCATCTATTACAGGACAAACTCTTCCACATGTGAAACAGCCTTCACATACGGAAGGAGCTGCGCCTTTCTCATACAACTCAAGGTTGTCAGGATCGCGTACTTCTGCCCGCTTGTTTATAACAATGGCACCGGCAGGGCATGCAGATGCGCATGCCCCACAAGCAGTGCAGACGTCATGTTCAATGACCTCTAAGATCTTTGGATGAACCATCCTCCAGATCCTCCCAATTATCCGATTATTTCCTTACCAATGAGCTTTATTGCTTTCTCCTTGTCAGGACCTATCGGAGAGCCTGCAACAATCTGTGTAACGCCTATGTCCAGGAGTTCATTGATCCTTGCCTTACAGTCCTCGGGTGTACCGCTTATAGAGAACGCATCCATCATCTCGTTGGTGACCATACCGCCCATCAGGGAACCGAAGTCGCCTTTTGCAATTGCTCCTCCGATAGCTGCCTTGGAGGCTACGTCAATGCCGTGGCGCTCAAGGACCATGTCAGGGGAACCGGCAACAATGAAAGCAACAACTACCTTTGCGGCGTTCACTGCTTTTGCTGCATCTTTGTCAATGGAGAAACAAGCATAAGCTGCAACATCAACATCCTTAGGGTCGCGGCCAGCTTTCTTTGCACCTGATGCAATTTGCTTAACAGCCTCTTCGAAGTCTCTTGGGTGAGAAGCATTAATCAATACTCCGTCAGCAACCTCTCCGGCAAGTTCCAGCATCTTAGGGCCCTGTGCACCCATATAGAGAGGTACATTACCTGCCTTGAAAGCCATCTTTGCACCGCTGAACTTAACAGCTTCACCATCCATGGTCACTTTCTTGCCTTCGAAGAAAGAGCGCAGTGCCTGAATACTTTCTTTTGTAGTTGTCAGAGGTTTGTCCCATGCGATACCCATTGCATCGAATGTAGCTTTGTCCCCTGGACCAAGGCCGAGGATAGCACGTCCACCTGAAATCTCATTTATAGAGGCTATGCTTGATGCAGTTACTGCTATGTTCCTTGTGTAAGGGTTGGTGACACCCGTACCAAGTTTTATACTGTTGGTGTTCATTGCCAGCACGGTAAGAGTAGAGTACACATCACGGTTGTTGTAGTGGTCTGTGATCCATACGTTGTCAAATCCCTGCTCTTCAGCGAGCTTAGCATAGTGTGCGATCTTAAGGACCGGGTCGCTTGGTACGAATTCTATTCCGAATGTCATTTGAATCCTCCTCTGATAGAGTGTTGGTAATCAGGTAACTGTACCTATTTATATGTTTGTTGGTTTAGGCTATCCCTTTACTTGCAGATTAATACATCACCAAAGATATATACTATCTGAAATTGTCAATTTTTCTTTTTGAATATACCTGCCAATGCATTCGGCCAGCCAGCAGAAACAGGCATGTAACAGGATTACTGAATAGATTTATCCTGCAGATTAACCAACACAGATATATCAATTGACATAAAGAATATTATTCAATTCGCCAGGAGCGAGATGGGGATAATCACTTTTCTGGGGAACAATGTGATGATCCCAACAACAAGATGGATTAACATGCTTTTATCTTGAACGAAAAAAAGAAAAGAAGGATACGCATGAAATGCTACGAATGTGCTAAAACTGGAAAAGAAACGGATACCGTTGCTGCTTGTATAATATGCGGAAGAGGGGTTTGCAAGGACCATCTAGTCCGGGAAGAGACACCTATATGGGAAGGAGAATACAGCATCAAGCTGAGATGCGGCATGGGAGTTGAATGTAAACTAAATGACATAAATCGCTGGAAAAAAGTGCTCTGCATACCCTGCCATAAAGCCCTGAAGGAGAACTGGTGATATTTATGATGAAATGCTATGATTGCATGGAAAATGGAAAGGATTCCAACGCAGTATGTATCTGCATCACTTGCGGCAAAGGTCTGTGTCTGGACCATACAAAGGAACTGGAACTGCCGGTCACCGTAGGAACACCCCCTGACCTTAAGAGATTGCCAAATAGCCTGCCAAGACTTGTGTGCAACTATTGTATCAGCCAGATAATAGAAGATGGGTTTGATTGATCAAAAAAATAAGGAGGAGAAAAAAATGACAAGACACAGCGATATGTTAGAGGATAAAGAACTTCTAAGATCCATGTCCGAGAAACTGGGATTTACCCCTCAGATACTTGAAACTCTCGGTGAGCTGGAACCTGAGTTCCTGACTAAGTACAACAGGTGTAACCGCAGATTGTTGCAAGATGGAGCGCTGCCTGCGAAAGTCAAGATACTTATGGCACTTGCCGTGGTGGCATCCAAACAATGCGAAAAGTGTGTGGTAGCCCAGATGAAGAGTGCACTGGAAAATGGTGCAACCAAGGAAGAGATCATGGAAACAATGGATGTGATATCCATCACTTCCGGCGCACCTGCCGTAGCAGCATGCAGGGATGCATTGAGATTACTGAAATGAACTTTCCCGGAAGGCCATCCTGCTGATGGCCTTCAATTGGGAAACACTGATAGATCACGTTTATTACAATATCATATATTGTTGAGGGGGTACGCCGCATTAGGACCTTGAGAACCATATATCTGACAATATTAGTGATGATTGCACTGTACATAATAACTTCCAATGCACTTGCCGTCATGCCCACTGCACATGGAGAACTATCCTCTGATATGTTCACTGATAGTAAGAAATGTGCACAATGTCATGCCATCACCCATGATCAGTGGAAAGGAACCATGCATTACAATGCTTATGAGGATCCTTTCTACCGAAAGGAGGTTTTGGCTGCAAGCAATGATACACAGGGCATAGTGGATGAGTTCTGTTCCCGGTGTCATACACCCATAGGGGTTGTATCAGGCGAGATACCGCCAATAGACGGATCAAATCTCAGTGTCATTGCAAGAGAGGGCGTACATTGTGATTTCTGCCATGTCATATCGGGAAACAACGGCACAGGAAATGCACCTTTTATAGTCAGTCCCGGGAATGTCAAGTGGGGACCCTTTGATGATTCAAACTCTGCATACCACGAATCAGAGCACCTGGAATTGTACACGAGATCAGAGTACTGCGGCATGTGCCATGATGTGACACACCCCCTTAATGGTCTTGTTGTCGATGATACGTATACTGTGTGGAAGGAAGGGCCTTATGCTGAGGAAGGAATTGAGTGCCAGGACTGTCATATGACCTCTGGTATAACAAAATTTGAGGCAAATCCCGGAAGAGCAGGGTCCGGTGCTCAAAAAAGAGAACATATATCTACCCACGAAATAGTAGGTGGTAATGCCTTTATAACAGAGATCCTTGGAGAAGAAAAGTATAAAAAAATGGCTGTTGAAAGGCTTGAAAATACCGCGACTCTTTCTATTGATGCACCTCAGATTGGGCAGAAAGGTGATAACGTCAGCCTGAACATATCTATTACTAATTCCGGAGCCGGACACAATATACCTACAGGAGTATCCGAGATCAGACAGATGTGGTTAGCTGTAAGTGTAAAGGACAGTAATGGTAAGCAGATATACGATACTGGAGAGGTTTATGAGAATGGAACTGTAGGTACTGCAAAGATGTATAACACTGTTCTTGGTGATGCGCAGGGGCAGCCGACCCTCAGTTTCTGGCTTGCCCAATCCGTACTTGAAGATAACAGAATACCTCCCAGAGGAACAGTTTCAGAAAAGCACACTTTCAGAGTACCTGAAGATGTGACTTATCCACTTGCAATATCAGCAACTTTGCATTATCGTTCGGCGCCACAGGATCTTATTGACCATCTCTTCGGAGAAGATGTGCATGAGGTGCCTGTCATCAGCATGACAGAAACATCCACAAACATCTATGAGAACGAGGACGCAGCAGCAGCGGGTACAGCAGATGCAGCAACACCTTCAACCCCCGGGTTAGGGGTCCTGGGCTCTGTGACACTGCTCTGTGCAGCATACTTTTACATGGAAAGAAGGAAAATTTGATTAAATTCATACCAGGCTGTAAATTATAGCCTGGTTATAATATATAAATAGGAGATAAGAAAAATGACAGCAAAAGTTGATCCAAACATATGTGAAGGAATTGGAGCATGTAAAGAAGCTTGCCCTGAGGATGTCTTTGAACTGAAAGACGAAGGACAGGGACTGAAATCTGTTGTCGTCAATCCAGACAACTGTATAGAATGTGGATTATGCGTAGATGCATGCCCCATGGGTGCAATAACCATCGAGTAAATTCCAGATAGAAAGAGAAGAATGGAGTGTCTTGATGACGGGTGATACAACGATCAGATTGCTTGGCATCTCAGGAAGTCCAAGAAAGAAATCTACGGACCATGTAGTAAATGAGGCTCTGAGATACGCCCAGGAGAAATTTGATGTTGAAATAGATTATTTCTCTGCTAGCGGAAAAGATCTTAAGTTCTGCATCCACTGTGACTATTGTGTGCGCAAGCAGCAGGGATGTATACACAAAGATGATATCGTAGCCCTCTATGACAAAATGCTATGGGCTGATGCCTGGATAATAGGCACTCCTGTGTACCAGGGCACGTTAAGTGCACAAACAAAGACTATAATGGACAGATGCAGGGCAGTTGTGGCACGTGATCCAAAGGCTTTCAAATACAAGGTTGGTGCTGCCACTGCAGTGGGGGGCGACAGGATAGGAGGACAGGAGCCAGCCATCCAGACCATACTGAACTTCTATGTGATCAGTGAGATGCTGCCCATTGCCGGAGGTTCCTTTGGCTCTAACCTGGGAGGTACTTTCTGGTCCCACGACAAGGGAGCAGAAGGAGTGGCTGAGGATGATGAAGGAATAAGAAGCCTGCACCGTACAGTAAATAAACTTATAAGGGCAGCCCAATTTGTCAAAAAGGCACAGCAGGAAGGGATGCCTTGAAGTTTGAAGAAAAAACGACAGACATCATAAAAAGAACACATGATGTAAAAAGCTTCAGGTTCAGACGGCCTGAAGGTTTTGATTTTAAACCCGGCCAATATATACTTGTGAGTCTCACAGTAGAAGGGAAACTGGTCACAAAGCCATTTAGCCTTTCCAGCAGTCCCACCGAGAACGATCATATAGAGTTCACTAAAAAACTTACCGGCCATCCGTTCTCAAACGTGCTTGATAATATGAAGATAGGTGATAGTGCTGTCATAAGCGGGCCTTTCGGGAAGCTGACCTTTGAAGGCGAGTATGCAAAAGTGGCATTGCTAAGCGGCGGGATAGGCATCACCCCTATGGTAAGTATATGCAGATACTGCACAGACCTGCAACTTGATGCTGACATTATGCTGATATATAGCAATAAGACTGAGAATGACCTTGCCTTCAGGGAAGAACTTGATGAGATGATGCGCAACAACAGAAAACTAAAAGTAGTGTACACCCTGACACGTGCATCAGAAAGTTGGACAGGTTGCCGGGAACGTATATGCGAGAACATGATGGTCCGTGAGATACCTGATTACAGGGAAAGATATTTTCTAATATGTGGCCCACCTGAAATGGTCAGATCCATGGAAGAAATGTTGAACGCAATGAATATCCAAAAGGATATGGTAAAGAAAGAATCATTAGCTGGATACTGATAAGTGGAGAGATGATATGAAAAGGATAGCATGGGGAATAACAGGTTCTGGAGACCTTATAAAAGAAACATGTGACATAATGCTGGACATTAAAAAAAGAGCAGATATAGAGCTAATGACCTTCATATCCAAAGAAGGAGAGGTTGTCCTGAAATGGTATAAGATGTGGGATGATTTTAAGAAAGATTTCCCGGATCTGAAGACCGAAGGAGGACCGAATTCACCATTTATTGTGGGACCCTTGCAACTTGGGCATTATGATATGCTGATTATAGCACCTACAACTGCCAACACTGTAGCAAAGATAGTGCATGGTATTGCAGACACACTTGTTACAAATGCTGTTTCTCAGACTGCAAAAGGTGATACTCCGATCTATATCCTGCCGGTGGACAGGAAGAAGGGAACTGTAACCACTTACTCTCCAAAGGGCAAGGAAATAATACTCAAAATGAGAGATATAGACATTGAGAACACTGAAAAGCTGTCCCTTATGGAGAATATCACAATACTTGACAATCCCGAGGACCTGTACAGAATAATAGGCCTTTCCAAAGAATAAGGTTTCACATAAAAGTGAAACCTTCATTTATATAGGGTTCACATATTGCTTTTTCTCTGACAAGCATGTGCAGAACACTAAATACGGAATAAGCTGCTATGATGCTGTCCAGAGCGTCACCATCAGCGTTTTGCAGAGCTCTGTCCCTTATTTCTGCAGGAAGGTCCAGTGCTTTTCTTTGATAGTGGTCCAGAATATATTCTCTGGCAGTTTGTTCCTTTGTTCCTTTTCCTTTATAAGGAATATACAATCCTTCCTTTTTCAGAGCAGAAGCCGGGCATATTTCCATAAGCCAGGGAATACCTGCCCTGGGAAACTGCATGGGCAAAATACTGGCAGCATCTGAGAGGACAAGAGGTCTTATGATGTCCCTTATACCGAAATAGGTCTGCCTGTACAATCTAAGATTATAAACACAAAATGGAGCTTTTACTTCTTTGTCCGTTGCCCTTTTGAGTTCTACGTTCCCTGAAAGTCTGCGATTTAGATCTCTGAACTCATCTTCACTGGCATAAAGTTTTGGAAAATGCCTTATGAACTCATTCCAGCTGAGTCCCTGCATGAGCGAAAGTGGAATTCCAAAAGGAAAATCCATACCAAAAATAGAACTTTTACTGGAACTTATAATATCTAGCAGAACACGAAGGCAATGTTCCCTGCCCTTTTTAGCTGAGCTTACCTCACTCAGAGGAAAACATTCCACTAGATGTAATCTTTCTCCAATGACTTGCCCATGACTGAGCCAGATTTTATTACAGGCAGCCTTTGCACCGCTGAAATCCACACCGAAAATATCGCGCTGGCCGGATGAAGCCAGGGACATGTATTTAGTTATCCCTGGAACCCTCAATGAACTCAAGGGTCATATTGTAAGCCTCATCGTCTGTGAACTGTCTGGGAGGATGTTTCATGAAATATGCAGAAGGTGAGTAGAGTATGCCACCAATACCTCTGTCCAGAGCAAGCCTGCAGCACCTAACAGCATCAATGACCACACCGGCAGAATTTGGTGAATCTTCCACTGACAGGCGCAACTCAATGTTCATAGGCACATCCCCAAAAAGCTTGCCTTCCATTCTGAGGAAGCACACTTTATTGTCGTTCTGCCAGGGTACATAGTCGCTTGGACCTACATGGATGTTATCATCGTCCAGACGCTCTCCTACAACAGACTGCACAGCTTCGGTCTTGGACTCTTTCTTAGAGGCAAGCCTGCTTCGGTTTAGCATATTAAGGAAATCAGTGTTACCACCAGTGTTCAGCTGATATGTTCTTTCAAGTTTGACACCTCTTTTGCGGAAAAGGTCAACAAGGGTACGGTGTGTGATAGTAGCCCCAAGCTGGGCTTTGATGTCATCCCCGATTATAGGGATACCCTTTTCAGCAAAGCGGGTAGCCCACTGTGGGTTGCTTGCAATGAAAACAGGCATGTTGTTAACAAAGGCCACACCTGCCTCAAGAGCACATTCAGCATAGAACTGGGTAGCCAGTTCGGATCCCACAGGCATGTAATTCAAGAGTATCTCAGCCCCGGAATCTTTCAATTCCCTTACAATATGTTCTTTTTCTGATTCAGGTGCCTTTGAAACAATGAACTTACGGGAATCGGCATAGTCTGCCATGTGCTCTGAAACCCCGTCCAGCACCTTCCCCATTTTTACAGTGAGACCTGTTTTTGGAACATTGCAGCAGAACACAGCAGTGCAGTTGGGCAGAGCAAAGATTGCTTCCGATAAGTCCTTTCCAACTTTTCTCTCATCTACGTCAAAGGCAGCTACCACTTCTATATCAAAGGGCTTGTAACCACCCAGATCCCAGTGCATCAGCCCGATGGCATCCTTTGGAGATTTATCTTTATAGTACTCAATACCCTGAATGAGCGAACTGGCACAGTTACCAATTCCGGCAATAGCTATCTTTATTTTGCCCATTAGATTACCTCATGATCAAAAGAATTGAAGAATATGAAACCACATGATAAATTTAAACTTCATAATGGAGACAGGGTAATAAAAAGGTTTCTAAATACAAATATCACTGGGTTGCCTTTCTGCCGACAGAATGTGGACAAAATGTTGCATATATGTTCGAAAGTTATATAATTTATATGGGTTATAGTCAAAAAGAGTGAGGGATTACAAATTGGTCTTCAGCCATACATAAATATCCGTATAATCCATATAGACAAAAGCAGATGGAGATGACGAATAATGAAAGATGTATTACAGGAAATTTCGGAGCAACTTGATAAATTAGGTACGTTGGAAGAGGCCATTGATGTAGCCATCAAACTTGAAGAAGATGGAAGGGAATACTATCTTAAAAAATCAGAATCAATGACTAATCCGGCTGCCCGCGAGATGTATGCATTTCTTGCCGGGGAAGAGAAGAAACACGCTGAGATGTTGAGAAAGTTCAAAAATGGAGACAAGAAAGCTGCACATATAGAACATGCTTTTCCGGACTTTACACCGTCTTTGACACAGGAATTCTCTGACAAGAAGCTCGAAGAGATCGGCATACTGCTTGCTGCCTTGCGCTTTGAGTACAAGAGTGAGTATTTCTATATGGAACTTGGAAAAAGGGCAACAGAGCCTGAACAGAAAGAGTTCTTTGATAGAATAGCTGCAGCGGAAAGAGGACATTACAAGCTTATAGATGAAATGCTGCAGGCTGCTACAGAGTTCAGGATGCAGACATAAAGGAGAGATGTAAGTGGGAAATGATATACAAACAGTGCAGATATCCGAAGGTATTTACTGGGTAGGTGTAGTGGACTGGAACCTGCGGGATTTTCATGGATATGCGACACCCAAGGGTGGAACCTACAACGCGTACCTGATAATAGATGAAAAGATCACACTTATCGACACTGTAAAAGCACCTTTCTTTGAAGAGATGCTGGGCAGGATCTCTCAGATAGTGGATCCTTCTAAGATAGACTACATTGTGTCTAACCATGTGGAGATGGACCATTCCAGTTCCCTGCCTGCTATGATGGAAGTAGCCCCGAAAGCAAAGCTATTTTGCTCTGCAAAAGGCAAGAAGGGACTGTTCGAACATTACCGTGAAATGGGATTCGAGAAATGGGATATAGAGGTAGTTAAGACCGGAGATGAGATCAGCATCGGAAAAAGGACCTTGCAGTTCATTGAAGTTGTGATGCTGCACTGGCCTGACAGTATGCACACATATCTCAAGGAAGACAGAATACTCTTCTCTAATGATGCATTCGGACAGCACATAGCAACCTCTGAAAGGTTCGAGGATCAGGTAGAAGGAGTTATGGAGGACGCACAGATATATTACGCTAATATCCTCATGCCTTTTAGCAAACAAGTGCTTGGTTATGCAGAGAAGGTAAAGCAGATGGGGCTCAAGCTTGACATGATAGCTCCTGCGCATGGAGTTATATGGAGAAAAAGCCCCGAAAGAATAATCGAATCCTATGTCAAATGGGCCAATGCTGTGGCAAAACCTGAAGTTCTCATAATATATGATACAATGTGGAACAGTACCGAGATAATGGCAAAGGAGATACTTGAAGGCGTACAATCTGCAGGAGTGGATGTGAAACTCAGGAACTTGCGCAAGAATGACTGGAGCAAGATAACAAAAGAACTTATGGATGCATCAGTGATAGCCATAGGCTCCCCTACACTGAACAATGGTATGTTCTTCACCGTTGCAGGGTTCTTGAGCTATATTAAAGGCCTCCGGCCAAAAGACAAAAAATTCTTTGTCTTCGGCTCTTACGGTTGGGGTGGCGGTGCAGTGAAAGGAGTGGAAAAAGAACTTACAGAATCCGGGTTTGAGATCGTGGAACCTGGGTTTCAGGTTAACTTCAAGCCTTTTGAAGAAGACCGTGTAAAATGTAGGGAGATCGGTAGCCGTCTTGCCTCCCTTGCAAAGGAATAAATCATAGTACATAAGAATAGTCTTAGAACAAAGGAGTGTTAAAGTGCAATTCAATACCCCACTTGAAGAAGAGTTTTATGATAAATCTAAGAAAAATGCGATGCAATTCGGATACAGGCTGAACCCTGACTATGATGTGGTAGTCACAGCGGTGAAAGGCATATGCAACAACAAAAAGGAATATGGAGAATGGTATTGCTTCTGTCAGAAAAGGACAGGGGATAAAGAAGCTGACAAGAAGATCATCTGCCCCTGTGCGGCCAGGAATCGCGATATAGAGATGCGCGGCTCCTGCAGATGTGGACTTTACATTAAATAAGCACACTTAAAGTACACACTTTATGATATCCCTTTCAAAGGGATACATGATCTTTTTTTAATCTATACTTTATATAACAGTTTATCATGCATCTGATCTTAAGGAGATGCATCTGTAAGCAGGAATTAAAAACACTCAGCAAATACTTAAATATTTTTTGAAGTGCAGAAAGAGGCTTGTGCAAAGTTAAAAATTCGGGAGTCTATTATAAGCAGCAGTCCTTTAATTGCTCTTTCAAGAGACCCTTCAAAGTATCTTGCTGTCGTGTTCATCTCCAAAAACCTATCACAATTTGGCGCTATAAAGCAGAAGATTTTACATGTAAAGTGCATTATGAGGGGATCATACAGCCGGATGAAAGTGAATATGTGAAACTGAAAATTATGGAGAACTGCAAGGAAGGAAGTAAATAGATCACACTTGAATACAGGATAATGACGAAAAAAGAGAAATAAAACCCTTGGAGGAGAAGACTTTCATATAACGTGATCCCCAGGGAAATGTCCTTCATCTGAAAAGTATTATATTCGAAAAGCATGGAAAATACAGTATCTGATAATATGCTTTAGACATTTTCTATATCTGGCAGGCAATAAAGTGAGAAGGGTATTTACCATAGGCGAAACTTTCTACGATATAACATTCCGTGAAAAAGTACCTGTTTCTGCAACCCCCGGCGGTGCGATGCTCAACACTGCTGTTTCTCTTGCAAGGTGCAGGATAGACGTAACCCTGGTAAGCGAATTCTCTACAGATCACTTAGGCAACAACATAAATAAATTTTTGAAATTTAATAGTGTGAATACCGAGGCCATCTACAGATATGAAGGAAGAACTCCTATTGCACTAGCTTTTCTTAATGAGAGAAGTGATGCAGAGTATATTCTTTATGAAGAATACCCAAATGATAGGTTACAGATAGTGAACCCTGTTCTCAGAAAAGGCGATATCATACTTTTTGGTTCCCTGATGGCAGTATCAGAGCAAGCTAGAGAAAAACTATTGCACATATTGAAAGATGCCAGAGATGCCGGAGGGATCATCCTATACGATCCAAACATCAGGGAATCACCGCTGAACAATATTGAAACCATACGTAACATGGTGCGTGAGAATATATCACTGGCACATGTGGTTCGAGGTTCACATAGGGATTTTGAGATACTTTTCAAAACAGAGAATGTGAACGAAGTATATGAACATATAAAAGAATGCGGTTGCTACTGCTTAATATATACGAAAGATAACAGGGGAGTATGGGTGAGAACAAGAGAGCATGAAAAATATTACCCGGTACCGACTGTGAAAACTGTCAGCACTGTCGGGGCAGGAGATAGTTTTAACGCAGGTCTGATATACAGTATGCTTGCTCTTAATGACGAGAGCTTATTTAACGAGCGCATCAATGAAACTAGCTGGAATTTTATGATAGAGACTGCAATAAGTTTTGCTGCTCACGTGTGTACACGTAACGAGAGCTATATATCAAAGGATTTTTCATATTGATTTAACAGGAGAATGACATGAGCACCGAAGAAGCCCTTTTGGAACTGGGAAGCTCCCCAGAGGGTCTATCGAACGAAGAAGCTAAGAAAAGGCTTGTGAGGTATGGGCCTAACCAGCTTGAGGAAAAGAACAGGGTCACGCCTTGGAAGGTTTTGATAAGGCAGCTGGCAAATGTAATAGTGTGGGTGCTGGCTGCTGCTGCCATAATATCTTTGATGGTCCATGAAGTGATTAATTTCTGGGCTATAATCGGTATCATCCTTTTTGTAATACTTATGGGCTTCCTGCAGGAATACAGGGCAGAAAAGGCTATGGAAGCTCTTAAAAAGTTTGTGCAGCCTGTCACAAGAGTTCACAGGGAAGGAAAACTGAAGGAAATACCTTCCATTGAAGTTGTTCCCGGAGATATCCTGGTGCTTGAAAGTGGAGATATGATACCAGCCGATGCTCTCGTGATGGAGATGGTGGGGCTCCGGATAGAAGAAGCGGCACTTACCGGGGAGAGCATGCCTGTTAACAAGGAAAAGGATGAAATGATCTTTGCAGGCACCCAGGTAGTGAATGGTAAATGCAGCGCCCTTGTGGTTACCACGGGCATGGGAACGAAGCTAGGGGAAATTGCCGGACTGGTACAGCAGGATGAGGAAACAACCCCTCTGCAGCAGAAGATAACAAAGCTTGCCCGCACACTGGCCATCATAGCCCTGATAGCTTCCCTGGTCACTTTGGTCACAGGTATATCAAAGGGAGCTCCGGTGGCAGAGATGCTTTTGATCGCCATTGCACTGGCTGTGGCAGCAGTACCTGAAGGTTTGCCCCTTACCATGACCATAACCCTTGCCAGTGGGATGCGCCACATGGCGAAGCATAATGCCATTATAAGAAAAATGCTGGGTGTGGAAACACTGGGCTCTACCACAGTGATCTGTACTGACAAGACCGGCACCCTTACCCTTAATGAGATGATCGTGAGGAAGATCATCCTTCCGGGCAGGGAACTGGATGTTACCGGAACGGGATATGAACCCATAGGGGAGCTGCTTGATGATAAAAGCCCGATTGATATTGAGCATGAGAAAGGGCTGGAACTATTGCTCAGAGCGGGGGCGCTGTGCAACAATGCTGCACTGGAAGAATTGAACAACGAATGGAAAGGTGTCGGGGACCCAACGGAAATTGCTCTGTTGGTGGCTGCAGCTAAAGCAGGTATATGGAAGAGAGAACTGAATGGCGAACTTCCAAGGTTGCAGGAAGTCATCTTTACATCTGAAAGGAAGATGATGAGCACAGTGCACGATACACAGGAGCAGAAGATGGTCTTTACAAAAGGTGCTCCGGAAATGGTACTTGGCAGGTGCACGAGCATATATACTCCTTCCGGAGTGCAGGCTCTTACGGAACAAGACAGAGAGGAAATGCTGGAAAAGAACCGTGAGCTTGCACAGAGAACATATCGTGTGCTTGCCCTGGCGTACAGGTCGCTGAGCAGTAAGAGCGAGGAACTTGAGAAAGATATGATCTTCCTCGGATTGGTGGCCATGCTGGACCCTCCCCGTGAGGAAGCAAAAGCTGCCATTGAGACCTGCCATAAAGCAGGGATCAAGGTTGTCATGATAACAGGCGATAATCAGGATACTGCAAAGGCCATTGCCAGGGAGATCGGCCTCTTTGATGGTACTGTGTGCCTGGACAATGTAAGTGATGAGAAAATAAGGAAAATTGTGGCTGACGGAGCCATCACTGGAAATGAACTGGATGAGCTGGATGATGAAGAGTTCGATAGCGTGGTGGAAGGAATCAATATCTACGCAAGGGCAAGGCCAGAACAGAAGCTCAGGATAATTAAAGCACTGCAGGACAAGGGACAGGTAGTTGCCATGACAGGCGATGGTGTCAACGACGCTCCTGCCTTACGTAAAGCCGACATCGGGATTTCCATGGGAGTCAAGGGTACGGATGTGGCGCGTGAGGCCAGTGTAATGGTGCTGCAGGACGATAATTTCGCCACTATCGTGGAAGCTGTGAAGATGGGCAGGGGTATCTACGCCAACATAGAGAAGTTCACCACATACCTGGTATCCCGCAACTTCACGGAAATGATGCTTATCCTCATTGCAATAACCCTTCTGGGTTTCAACTACATACCCTTGCTGGCTCTCCAGATCCTGTTCATCAATATGTTCAATGAAGTTGTGCCTGCTATATCTCTGGGTATGGACCCGGTAAGAGATAGTATCATGCACAAGAAACCCCGTGACCCGAAGGAAGAGATCCTGGGCAGGCGGAACCTGGTGCTGGTGATCAGTATTGCACTTACCATGAGCATTGTATCCTTCCTGGTGTTCATGATAGCGGACCCTTTTGCTGATGTGCAGAAGGCAAGGACACTCACTTTCGTGACCATAGTCAGCATGGCACTGTTCGTACCCAATGCCTTCAGATCCCTTGATGAGCCTGCCATTAGGATGGGACTGTTCTCTAACAGATTGATGCTTGCAGGAATGTTCATCACCTTGCTGCTGATCCTGTCCGTGATGTACATCCCGCTGTTCCAGCTGGTCTTCGAACTGACACCCTTAAGCCTTGAGGAATGGATGATGCCTATTGGAGCTGCTTTCCTTACACTGCTCATAGCCGAAGGGATCAAGTTAGTTGCCAGAGAGCGTAAAGAAGACATGGATATAACGAATGCCCAGTGCTGATCTTCAGAGAGAGCTGTGGGAAAACGAAAAATGCATGGGTTCTTACAAACAGCGTGCATTTTTTAATTTCTTATTTATTGCTGAATAGTGCATCTTTCCCATAGCATACCTGGAGATATTGAAAAAGCAAGATGCATAAAATTCCTGTTCTGTTTTTAAGGAGCATGTGAAGCACTTGGATCCCCGTATTATCCTGGACATCTTTTGTTGGTTGGTTATGCACAATTCTGTGATGTCTTCGCAGCAGGGCGTTGGTGTTGGCTTCACATCCGACTCCTTGTTTTTGAAAAACGCCCGAACATATTTTAATCTTTCTAAATTGTTCTGCAGCAGGCATAACTGACAGCATTTCTGCACAAATAATAGTGTAAAAAGCTTATTAACATATCAAGACATCATCCATTTATAATGAGCGGAAAAGAAAGACTGCTGGAGCCTGAGCCTTATATTTTGCCTGATATAGTAATGCAGAAGGTCCATGAGGCCATGCAGGAAGATGTGATGGGACTGGTGGAACTGTTCAAGGTGCTCTCAGACCCCGTGAGGATACACATTCTCAAAGCGCTGGAAGTGCAGGAACTCTGCGTATGTGTGCTTGTGGAAATCACAGACTACAAGCATTCTGCACTTTCATACCATCTGAAGCTGCTCAAAGAAGCAGGGCTCGTGGAGTCCACTAGGAACAAGAACTTTCAGATATATTACCTGACAGATCTGGGAAGATCCCTGCTTAAAAATATGGAAAGCACCTTCATTCAGTGACTTTCCGTTGGCTGGGCAGTGTTAAGCTTGACATACTTCACACCCTTAAGGGACATCAGCTTCTCAGCTATCGTTCTAACTTCCTGACCTTCACCATCCAGAATAACTACTTCCAAGCAATTATCATGGTCCAGATGGATATGTATAGAGGTCTTGATCAGGGCAGAGTGTTCATGCTGTATCTCCGTAAGGGAGCTGCTCAGTCCACGTTTTGTGTGGTCATAGATAAGAGTGATAGTGGCAACACGTCTGCCTTTCACGTCGCTCATCCATTCATAATGTGTGATATAGCTTCTGATGGCATCCCGTATACCCTCCGAACGTGATGAATAACCTCTCTGCTCGATTATACTGTCAAATTTTGTAAGAAGGTTCTCAGGAAGCGAAACACCAATTCTCATTAATTCTTGTTCCATAGGATCACCCATAAATAAGAAACATAGATGTATTAATGAAAGTAAAGGCTAATAACATTTTGTATGTCTTGATGATAGGTTTATTAAGATAAATGACACTTATAAGGAAAATATATTAAAAGAACATTGCTATAGAGGGACACGATGAAAGGCGAACAGTTATACTCAGGAAAAGCAAAGACCATATACAGAACCGAAGACCCTTCAAAGTACATCTCCGAGTTCAGGGACAGCCTGACTGCATTCGACGGCAAGAAAAAGAGCGAAGCCTCAAGGAAAGGATATTACAACGCCCAGATCTCAAAAAAACTCTTCGAGCTATTGGAAAGCAAGGGTATCAGGACCCATTACGTCAAAATGCTTTCAGACACTGAGATGCTTGTGGAGGCTGTGGACATCATAAAAATAGAGGTCATACCCCGTAACATCGCCGCAGGCTCCATCACACGCAGATACCCTATAAAGGAAGGCACGGTGTTCAAAAAGCCAGTCATCGTCATGGACTACAAGAGCGATGAATACGGTGACCCCATGCTCAACGAAGACATCGCAGTAACCCTGGATGTCGCCACATACGAAGAAATTGACACCATCCGCCAGATAGCTCTTAAGGTCAATGAGATCCTGGTACAGTATCTTGATGAGCGCGGCATAGCCCTGCCCGACTTCAAACTTGAGTTTGGGAGAAAGGATGGAGAGATCCTGGTAGCTGATGAAATATCCTGTGATACATGCCGCTTCTGGGATAAGGAGACAGGAAGGTCCATGGATAAGGATATCTTCCGCTTTGACAAAGGAGACCTCACAAAAGCATACGAAGAAATAGCAAAACGTATAGCTCCTGAGATATTCCAGTAAACATTCAAGGGGATTAGCATCATGAAGAAATATGATGTTATAGTCGTAGGCGCAGGCGTTACAGGGCTACTCTCGGCCCTGGCACTTTCCAAACACGGGAAAAAGGTTCTGATACTGGAAAAGAGAAAAGATGTAGGAGGCAACTGTAACAGTTATTTAGTTGATGGTTTTCAGGTGGACACCGGAGCACATGCCATTACGCATCTCATCGAAGGTCCACTTAAAAGGCTGATGGAGAGCTACTTTGACTACCTGCCTGTATTCGAAAATTATGGAGACTATTTTATCCGCACAGATAAACGATTTATGAAAGTGCCTTCCAATATCAAGGAATTTGTGACTTTTGATGTACTTCCCAAGATGGACAGACTGGTACTCAGCCAGGCTGTCACCAAAGCCCTTACATATAGAACCTTTGGAATGGACCTATCCAAACAGTCCGTGTATGAATTCCTGCCAAAGAACCTCTCACAGGACACTTATGACTTTGCCAATACTATATCTTATTTCCTTACAGGCAAGGACATGAAACATACATCAGCACAGAGGGTACTTGAAGGAAGTGCATTCGTTCGAGATAGCGTGACACCTGAACAGCTAGAGGAGATCCTTAAAATAGACGAAAAGAATGGCCAGGAAGAAAAAGTTTTGCAGAACCTCATTCCATTGAACCTCCACACATCCCTGCAAACCCGGCTGAACAAAGTGTCAAGCCCCCTTACGACCCTGGGCAGGCTTGCCACCAATAAGGTCAGTTATTCCCAGGGATATCCCCGAAAAGGCCTTAAATCGCTCCTTAATGCTATACTATATTCCCTGCCCAGGTCAGTGGAGATCATGACGGAGAATCCTGTGCATAAGATCCTGACAGAGGAAGGAGTAGTAAAAGGAGTTGTGGCAGATGACACATACCTTGCTGATATGGTAATACACACAGGTTTTGCAAAGGACCTCCCACATCTTGTGGAAGATCTGCCTCCTTCCTATGTCAAGGAGCTTGAAGGCATAGTACAGACAAAGAGCCTGACTATCTGGCTCGGGCTGGACACAACCATGGAGGCTTTTAATTATATTGGCTCTGAGATCTGGTTCCGGGACAAGGCCTACTGGGCAATGCCCATCAGCAATTATGACTCGTCCCTTGCGCCTGAGGGAAAACAACTGGTAGGTTTTACTTTTGTAATGAACCCGGAAAAGGATGAAAGCTCTGAGATCAAAAAGGCCTATGAAACAATATACAAAGCCGTGCCTGGAATAGAGGAACATGTGGAGATGAGGCACGAACAGATCATCATCCCTGAAAAAGCGGCAGTCACCATTGATGGGAACTTTGCAGATATCAGAACACCCATAAAGAATCTGTACGTTGCCGGAACAGACGCCGATAGGCGCAGTATGGGTATCACCCGGGCAGCATATTCTGTGATAGAGATGCTGCGTATAGTGAACACAGATGGTAACCTGCACAGGAGAGGAGGGCGAAACTCATCTCCTTAATACCATAGTCCTCAACCTGTCTGCAGCACTCTCGGTACGGTCAGCAATGCGACCTATGTTCTTGGAAAGTTCCAGGAAGAAATAGACGCCTCCGCCACCAAGCAACTCTTCCTTCTCGAATATCTGTTTCATAACTTGTTTTTCGATAATGTCCACCTGGTGTTCCATTTCTTCTACCCTGGTAACAAGCTCCAGGGTTTCATTGACATCTTTTTTTCCGAAAGAAGACTCTAGAAGCTCGCTTAGTGTGTTAACAAGGAGTTCATACATTTCCACCGTTGCCAGAGTCCTGGACATCAGTTCACGAAAAGCCTCTTCAAGCTCTTTTGGCACCTGGCAATTTCGAAGGGTGAGCCAGTAAGCTGCGTCCTGGCACTCATCGGAAATAGAATCCTGCGGTTTGAGGAAATTAAGCAGATCATCCGCATGTACCGGCAGCATGATGGTAGAGGTGAGTTCAGCCCTTATGGTCTGTTTTATTAAATCGGCCTCATGCTCAAGGACATCTATCTCACTATTGAGCCTCAGCACGGTGGGAGTGTCACATTCAAAGTAAGCAGAAAGCTCCTCGCTCAACTTCCGGACAGCATCCCCTCCTTTTGTGGCATGCATATGCAGAGGCCTGAAAGGAGATTTTGCAAAGACGCTTAGCACAGAGCGTATGTATTCTCTCTTTGTCAAATTCCTATCCCCATAAGTCCTGTGAATATTAAAGCTGATGTCAACGCTGCTACAGGCACTGTGATTATCCAGGATACTGCTATCTTTCCTATCACACTTAAATCAACCGCTGCAAGACCCCCCGCAAGACCAACGCCTATAACAGATCCAACAAGTGTGTGAGTGGTTGAGATGGGAAGAGAACTATAACTGTGCAGCACTACAACAGACGCAGTGGCGAACTCTGCACAGAAGCCTCTTGTAGGAGTAAGTTCTGTTATCTTATTACCTATGGTCTGTATCACTTTGTAGCCCCATGTAGCAAGCCCAAGTACCATACCGAACCCACCGATGATCATGATCCACGTAGGTACCTGCACACTATTCATACCCAGCACATTAAGTCCTGCATACAAAGGACCTATGGCATTCGCAACGTCATTGGAACCATGTGCGAATGCCATATAACATGCTGTCATGATCTGAAGAGATACGAACTTCTTTTCAATTGCAAAAGGATTGTCAGTTTGCTGGAGGATAAAACGAGAAACAAACATGAATAGAATATATGCGATCAG
Organism: uncultured Methanosarcinales archaeon; assembly: GCA_964486435.1. Lineage (GTDB taxonomy): Archaea > Halobacteriota > Methanosarcinia > Methanosarcinales > Methanosarcinaceae > Methanomethylovorans. The sequence continues at coordinate 40,137 of CAZAMM010000010.1, forward strand.
AGCACCCAGCAAAGGAGAGACCAGCCAGCTTGCTACGATCTTGACCAGAACGGACCAGTTGATCTCGCTATAAGATATGATACCATGATACGCGGATACTAATCCGAATCCGAGAACAGAGCCAACGATAGAATGAGTGGTAGAAACAGGAAGATTGTAAAAGGTAGCAAGTGTGATCCAGAAGCCTGCTGCCAGGATAGCTGCAAGCATGCCGATGACAACAAGGTGAGGATCTATCATTCTGATCTCTTCCACAGGCACAATGCCTTTGGCAAGGGTAGAAGTGACACGTTTTCCAAAGAAAACCGCACCAAGGAACTCGAATGCTGCTGCGATCAATATAACCTGTTTAATAGAAAGAGCACCGCTGCCAACTGAGGTTCCCATGGCATTTGCAAGATCGTTTGCCCCTATGTTCCAAGCCATGTATAATCCCGCAGCTACAAGAGCTATCACGAAGGGATTAAAAATATCCATTTTCCATTATCCTCCTATAAACTACGTGGACAATTTAGTAAGATATAGATAAATGTAGTTACAATATTCTATATACCACTATATAGCCATATATACCTATAAGAATGAATCAAGGGTCCTCTGAAACTGCAATTCGCTGATAAGACTTGCTTTTGGCCTCCATGCTCCAATAGGAGTCTGTAGCCTCGAGGACATATCCTTTAAAGCTGAATTTATGCTCTCGAACCTTTGGGGAGGATTCTCCAAAGCATTACGCGCAGCTTCCCTTACAACCCATACACCCAAAGGTGCCCAGTAATCAGGCGTTATTTCCCTTATCATGAACACAGTTGCCTGCCTTCTGACACCGTTAAGATACTCCAGTGCCCCGAGACGTGCAGCATAATAACCACCTGCAAGACTGGAATATCCTTTTTTTCCACCCATATCCTCACTGTCAGCACCTATCCACGTGGATTCACCCGACCATACGGCCCTGGGCATCCATATCTCTATTAATTCATAAGAAAATACGCGTGGAATAAATAGTATTTCAAAATGGTTACCAAAGGCTCCTCCGCTAAAGAGCATAATATCACTTATAAGAGGATGGTCCCGGACCCTACGCAACATATCCTTGCCCAGCATGTCATCCACTGCTGTTATGGACCAGCGGGTAGGCACAAGTTTACGTTCTTTTCCGAGCAGTCCAATGGAAAGAAGACGGGTGATGTGATCCTGAGAGATATTCGAGGAGATAAGCTCTGAAACAGCATCCTTTGCCAGGGCATCGTCATCATATACCAGATAATCGACCTTCTTTGGAACATTCGGGTTCTCAGTGATATCCAGATCCTTTAGATCGCCTGAAGGTCCCATAGGAGTCATTACGCTATCGAACTTCAACCTGTTTAACAGAGGCTTATTGAACCAGGCTTCAGTATCCACAGGAGTCATAGAAAGGGCCAGTTCCTGAGATTTCAGGAGTAAAGGGTCCCTGGGGTCCGCAGCATCCTTTACGTTCATGCGTGCACCTGCCCGCACAAGCCTGGAACGTGCTGCAATGACCTCACCAATATCCATACTTAGTAGCTGCTTTGGGTCCTCAAGCATGGAAGACTCTTCTCCGCCCATGTCGGGAGGTACCATTGGACCCGACATCACAGAAGGATAATCATGCCTTCCTATAAAAACAGCCGGTGGAGAGGCTCCAAATATAGAAGTTGCTCCTTTGCTGGCTATGACAGATGACTCTATAGACTTGAACTTTTCAAGAATGGGGCATACCGGACGGCCGCAGAACCCCCTTCCCTTGCACTGTACACATTGATTATGGCTCAACTTTGCTCTTTATCCCCACATAGGATGCATGATCCTGCTTCAGGTATATTCTTATCGAACCAGCCGGAGTGCTGCACGAACCTGCAGATATTGCACATGCCTTCTACCTGTTCCTTTTGATCCATGCCCTTAATCAACCTGGCAGAGAACTTCTTCACCTCTGCACGGACCTCTTCTGGGAAATCAACTTCTGCTCCTCTTTTCTCGCTCATGTACTGTGAAACGGCAGCCCTTGAAAGACAGAGGATCTCAGCGATCTCCTGCTGAGTACACCTATGTTCAGAGAATAGCACGCGTGCGATCTCTGCACGTATCGCCGGAAGGACTTTCTGCACCATGATCTCACACGTTGTTTTCAAAACATAGACCTCCACTATCAGATATTTTGTTTCTTCTGATAATCTTCAATGGCCATCCTTAAAGTATCCGGAGCAAAGTTCGAACAATCCATCTTACCTGCAGGAAGACCCCCAAGAGCCTCAGCCACTTCTTCCTTTGTTATACGCCTGGCCTCTTCTATGGTCCTGCCTTTTGCCATTTGAGTTACCATACTTGAAGTAGCTATAGCTGCAGCACATCCAAAAGTCCTGAACTTCACATCTGTAAGTATGCCATCCCTGACCTTTATGTATATAGTTATGACATCGCCGTCTGCAGGATTGCCCAGCTGACCCACCCCATCTGCGTCCTCAATTATACCTACATTCTTTGGATCAGTGAATTCTTCCAGAAGTCTTCTGCTGTACATCATACCTCCTCTAAAGGTGACATCTGGCGCAACTTTCTGACTGCTTCTTCCAGATGGTCTACTACAATATCGATCTCTTCCATGGTGTTCTCCCTCCCTAGGGTGAACCTCAGTGAACCATGGATGTAGTCAACACCAGGATCGATGGCTACAAGCACATGAGAAGCTTTCTGGGACTTAGAGGAACACGCAGAGCCGGTAGAAACTGCAATACCTTTCAGATCAAGAAGTATAAGCAACGATTCGCCTTCCACATGTCTGAAGCTCATGTTAACATTGTTTGGAAGACGCTTTTCTTCATGGCCGTTTAGCCTTGCATACGGTATTCTGCTGCGGACCTTTTCTATCATAGAATCCCGCAGATGTTGCATGTGCCCGGAATCAGCTTCCAGTTGTTCCCTGGCAATCGTCATCGCCTTTGCAAAGCCCACAATGCCGGGAATGTTCTCTGTACCCGGACGCAACCCGCGTTCATGACCGCCTCCCTGCACAAGAGGCAGAATATTGATACCACTGCGCAAATACAGGGCCCCCACACCTTTAGGACCATGGAGCTTGTGGGAAGATATGGACAACATATCCACACCCAGTTCATTCACATCAACAGGTATCTTACCCACGGACTGGACAGCATCAGTGTGAAGAATTATCCCCCGGCCTTCTATGAGCTCACTTATTTCCTTTATTGGCTGGATAGTTCCAATTTCATTATTAGCATGCATTATAGTTATGAAAATAGTATCTTCCCTTATAGAACCCGCAAGGAATTGCATATCCACTATGCCTTCATTATCCACTGGCACATAGGTAACTTCGAAACCCTCTTTCTCAAGCTGCTCGCAGGTGCGTAATACTGCAGGATGTTCTATAACGGAAGTGATGATATGCCTGCCCCGGGAAGAACACATGTATGCAGCACCTTTTATTGCCATATTATCAGATTCAGTGCCGCCTGATGTGAAAATTATCTCCTGTGGTTTGGCACCCATTGCTAATGCAACCTGCTCTCGGGAAGAAGAAAGTGCTTCGGCAGCCTCCTGGCCAAAAGAGTGTAAACTCGAAGCATTCCCGTACTTTTCAGAAAAATAAGGAAGCATGGCATTCAGAACTCTGGCATCCACATGTGTTGTTGCACTGTGATCCAGATATATACGCTTCATGCTTCACCTTATGAATGAATGATAGACTTACTCCTTTCCATAAAATGATAAATCTGCTACCTTGGAACATCAAAGGTAATTAGCAAACTGATACGATTTACATTTAAGTGGAAGTGTTTAATCTTTTATCTGTTCTGGAGAAAAACCCCTTTCAATAAGAACGTCTTTCATGCGAGAAAGGTGGTTGCCCTGCAACTCAACAGCATTATCCCTGACAGTTCCACCACAAGCAAACTTGGATTTAAGATAGGTGGATAGTTCATGGAGATCGATCTCATGTGCATCAAAACCTTCTACAACAGTAACTTCTTTACCATATCTTCTTCTGTTGACCTTAACAGTAATTCTTTGCTGCTCTTTTGCTACTTCTTCGCAGATGCACAATTCCATTGGCAATCCGCATACAGGGCACATTTCTGAACTCATCTAGTGATATTTCCTCCAAGAACATTAAACATTTTGACCATAAACTATACTTAAATAGTCGTATAAAGTAAACAGCAATGATATTAAAACCTAATGGTGATTTAATCGCATCTGACATTGAATTTGCAGAAGGTCTCATAAGCCAGTCAAAAGGGCTCATGTTCCGAAAAGGTATTACGGAAAGATATGCACTTGTTTTCATACTATCCGCACCCCGATCTGTTTCAATACACATGTTCTTTGTGTATTTTCCAATTGACGTACTATTTTTGGATACTGATAAAAAAATACTTGCAGCAACAACATTAAAACCTTGGACAGGGTTGGTACGATCCCCCGAAAGTACAAGATATATAATCGAAATGCACTCCGGCTCCATAGAGCGCCATGCTCTTTGTCCCGGAGACGCCATCAGGATAGATCGTTCCTGAACAGACAAAAGGAACGTATTTCTGAATATTTGAAGGAATCTTTTTTAAACTTGAGTGCTTTTAAGCCTACAGAAACACAGAAAAGAAGAGTATTCTGAGGCACACAATGTTACCAGAGAACGATTTCAAGCTTATAAGTGAAAAAATGGGAAGAGAACCAAACATTGTGGAACAGGGATGTTTCCTCAATTTGTGGAGCGAGCATTGTTCATATCGTTCCAGCGGACCTCTACTGAAGACTTTTACCACAACCGGAGAGAAAGTGATCATTGGGCCGGGGGACGATGCAGCTATCGTAGACTTTGAAGATGGGTGGGTACTTGCAATTGGTATGGAAAGCCATAACCACCCATCATATGTGGATCCGCACAATGGTGCTGCCACCGGAGTGGGAGGCATTGTAAGGGATATCATATCCATGGGAGCGAGACCTATAGCACTTATGGACCCCCTGTATTTCGGACCTCTGAACACTCCTAAGAACCTTTACCTATTCGAACATATCATCGAAGGTATCGCAAGCTATGGCAACTGCATAGGTGTACCCGTAGTAAGAGGGGAAACATTCTTTGATGAAACCTACAGTGGCAACCCTCTTGTAAACGTTGCATGTATCGGGCTTGCAAGAAAAGATAGCATAGTGACAGCAAAGGCCCAGCAGGCTGGAAATAAGATGATCCTCGTGGGATCCACCACTGGAAGGGACGGACTGGGAGGCGCATCCTTCGCCTCCAGAGACCTATCCGAAAGTTCTGAAGCAGAAGACAGGCCCAGTATCCAGATAGGTGATCCGTTCACAGAGAAACTGCTTATAGAAGCGACACTGGAAGTAGTTGGAGCAGGATATGTAAGATCCTGCAGGGACCTGGGAGCAGCGGGCCTTGCAGGAGCCAGTTCTGAGATGGCATCAAAAGGCGATATGGGGATGCATATAATCGCGGATAATGTCGTACTCAGGGAAAAAGGCATGATGCCTTACGAGATCCTCATTGCAGAATCCCAGGAAAGGATGCTCTTTGAAGTAGAACCACAGAATGTGGAAGCTGTATTGGCCATAGCTAAGAAATATGATCTTAACGCCAGCATGATAGGAGAACTCACTGAAAGACCATATTACACAGTGGATTTTGAGGGAGAGACTGTTGTCGATATCCCAATCAAGTTGCTTGCTGAAGGGGCACCTACATGTGAAATGCCTGCCAGTTCACCTGCCGAAGAAACAGTGTGGGAAAAACCAGAGATGCCTGCTGACCTAAAAAGGTCTCTTCTGGAAGTGCTTTCCTCCCACAACGTTGCATCAAAGGAATGGATATACAAACAATATGATCACGAAGTGCAAATAAGGACCACGATAAAACCCGGAGATGATGCTTCCGTATTACGCATAGAAGGAGACAGAGGAATAGTGCTCTCCTGCGGCTGCAACCCCAGACATACTATGATAGACCCATACCAGGGAGGGAAGGGTACTGTTTATGAAAATGCCATGAACATTGCAGTAAAGGGCGGGAAAGGACTGGCACTCGTGGACTGTCTGAATTTCGGGAACCCGGAAAGGCCCGACATATACTGGTACTTCAAACATGCCATCCTTGGATTGGGCGATGGTTCAAGGGAACTTGGAATACCGGTAGTAGGCGGGAATGTATCCCTATATAACGAAAGTGATGAGTTTGATACTGCTATCCTCCCCACTCCATCTATAGGACTCGTGGGAACGACAAATAATGTTGCAGGGACACCCCCTGCTTCGTTCACCAATGAAGGTGACACGATAATACTTGTTGGAAAGACACGTGATGAGCTGGGAGGGTCTGAATACTACAGCCTTATGGGCAAGAAGATGGATGGTAATGCTCCAAAAGTACCTGAGAATGGTACGAAGATAGTTGACTCCGTTATCAAAGCAGTGAGTACAGGAAAGGTCACGTCCTCCCATGATGTTTCGCTGGGCGGATTAGGAGTTGCACTATGCGAGATGTGCACGTGTATGGGAGCAAATGTTGATCTTAGTAAGGCCTGTGATGGTCTGAGAGCAGACGATGCTCTGTTCTCAGAGTCTTATGCCAGGGCCATTCTGGCAACCCCTGAACCAGAAGCAATAGAAGATGCACTACAGGGAGTACCCTATGTTATAATAGGTACTGTGGGCAGTGACAGTTTAAAGATAGAACTTAGTGAGACTTCCATTGAGCTCTCAGTTTCAGAGATAAGTATTGCAAGAAGCAGTCTCACAAGACAGATGATGGAATAAAAAAGCGATAAAAAGATTAAACGGTCAGATCTTTGAAAGACTGACCTTCTTTATTTCTTGGTTGCATAATATACCATATACAATGCGGACAGACCTACAAGGATGTAAACGATCCTTGCTATGATGCTGTAGCCGAATATAAGTGCCACCAGGTTCAGGTCCGGGGATATCCCGAAGAGTCCCCAGTTGAGGCCTCCGATGACAACCAAGACTAATGCTATCCAGTCTAACGTACTTTTCTCTGCCAAAAACTCACCCCCATGGTTTTGGTTAATATAAATATGTATAGTGGCATATATAAAGAATTTGACCGCATCTACGAAAGAGATTTTT
>CAZAMM010000011.1:0-45210 GCA_964486435.1 uncultured Methanosarcinales archaeon
AAAAAAGGAGGATTAGTACTGCAATAGAGAGGGAATCTCAGAGGACCCTAAAATTCTAATGAAGCCACCAGGACCTTCAACAGGTCAAAGAACGTAACACCAATGTCAGGTATCTGTACACGTTGTATAGATGGATGCCGTGGCAATTGTGAAATATTCAAGTCATCATTCCGGGGACGTGAAGTGATATATCCGGGACCTTTCGGAGAGATCACCGCCGGAGGAGACAAAAATTACCCAATAGATTATTCACATCTTAATATTCAGGGATATGCGGTCGGTGCCATAGGTCTGCCTGAAGGTATGGTTCCAGGCCCTGAAACTGCAAGATTCCCTAATGTCAATACAGAGACTGAGTACGGTTGGAGAAGAAAGGTCAAGATGAAATTGCCGATCTTCACCGGTGCACTCGGTTCGACAGACATCGCAAGGAACAACTGGGAACACTTCACTATAGGTGCTGCGATCTCAGGCATCACCATCGTTTGTGGAGAAAATGTGTGCGGAGTCGACCCTGAATTGAAACTGGGAAGTGACGGACTTGTCAAGGAATCACCGGAAATGGACCGCAGGATCGAGCTTTACAACAAGTTCTATGATGGCTACGGAGAGATGCTTGTCCAGATGAACGTAGAGGATACAAAGCTCGGTGTTGCAGAGTATCTTGCAAGCAAGCACAACATGGAAAGCATCGAGCTTAAGTGGGGACAGGGAGCTAAATGTATTGGCGGCGAGATCAAGGTTGCAGACATTGACCGTGCCATGGAGTTGAAAAGAAGAGGATATATAGTCACTCCGGACCCTGAGCTTCACTCCGTTCAGGAAGCTTTCAGAATGGGTGCCATAAAGGAATTTGAAAGACATTCCAGGCTTGGATTTGTCACAGAAGAAGGGTTTTGCGAGGAATGTGAAAGACTCAGAGACCTTGGTTTTAAACGCATAACCCTCAAGACGGGAGCATACTCTATGGCAGAGACCGCCATGGCCATAAAATACAGCTCAGAAGCCAGAATAGATCTGCTCACATATGACGGAGCACCTGGAGGTACCGGCATGAGTCCCTGGCCTATGATGGAAGAATGGGGAGTGCCGACATTCTATCTGCAGTCCCAAGTCTATGAATTTGCGCAAAAACTATCAGACAGAGGCAAGAAAGTACCTGATCTGGCAATGGCAGGCGGTTTCTCCAGTGAGGATGGAGTATATAAGGCACTTGCAATGGGGTCACCTTATTTCAAAGCAGTGTGTATGGGTCGTGGCCTCATGATCCCTGGAATGGTGGGTAAGAACATAGGCAAATGGATAGAAGAAAACAATCTCCCCAAGACGGTATCTGAATTCGGTACCACCAAAGAGGAGATCTTCGTGCACTATGAGGAACTGAAAGAGAAATATGGCGAAGAAATGAAAAACATACCTCTGGGAGCAGTGGGCATCTATTCATATACAGAGAGGATCAAAGTAGGATTGCAACAACTTATGGCCGGTTCCCGAAGATTCAACATCCATGCCATCACGCGTAAAGATATCATGGCGCTCACCGAAGAAGCAGCAAAGGTATCTGGAATTGCCTATGTAATGGATGCGTACAGGGATATTGCAGAGGAGATACTTGAAAGCTGATTCTGTAAAATATGGGATCCCTTTATGACCTTGCCACCACGGAGAAAAATGTGAGTAAAAACAGCAATGCAAACAACAGGTTCCTCAAGTACGCAGACAAAGAGAAAATAACAAGCGGCATCCCCCAGCTGGACGAGATAATTCATTCATTCCGCCTGGGGGACAACGTAGTATGGGGAGTAGAGGAACTTGAAGATTACAGACATGTTTCTGTGAAACTTATCAGACAAGCTATCGAATCTGGCTCTAAGTGCGTATATGTAAGGTTCGCACCACATGAGCCCATCCTCCAGACAATGGAAGGACTTGAGATCGTAAAAGCAGATCCAAGTAACGGCTTTGATTTTTTTAGCAGTCAGGTGCACAGAATAATAGAGTACTACGGAGAAAAGGTCTATTACGTATTTGATAACCTTTCCTCACTTATGGTAGAGTGGGCTACCGATGAGCTGGTAGCCAATTTTTTCAAAGCCACATGCCCTCATCTGTTCGAACTTGAAACCATTGGCTATTTCTGCCTTACCCGTGGAAAGCATAGTCATTCCACTGTCGCTGGTATCCGGGAAACAACTCAAGTGCTTATCGACTACTACCACATCAACGGACAGGCTTACGTTCATCCTCTGAAGGTCTACGACCGCTATTCTCAGAGCATGTTCCTGCCTCATCTGGTAACTGGAGAGGTGTGGGAGCCTATACTAGATAGTTCAAAGGCCGCCACAATATCATCAAGTAACCGCAGAAAGATCATACGAGCACGGAAAAGTGGCACATCCCCCTGGGAAACGGTGTATACAAAACTGAAATTCCATCATGATATGGAAATACTGGACACTCTGCCAGAGCCCGAGATAATTGCACTTAAGCAGGAACTTTCAAGGATGATCATCGGAGACCACCCCCGCTTTAACCTTCTTGCAGACACCTATCTGTCCCTTGAAGACCTGCTCAGCATACGGGACAGGATGATAGGGTCCGGCCGCATTGGTGGAAAAGCTGTGGGCATGTTGCTCTCACGCAACATTATCCTGGCAAGCGAGAAAAAAGAAGAATTCTCAGAGATAATTGAGCCACATGATTCATTCTATATTGGTTCAGATGTCTTTTTCACTTTCATGATTAAGAACGATCTGTTCCGCCTTAAGATAAAGCTTTCAGACAGTTCCAGCATGACGAAGGAAGAGTTCGAAGAAGTAGAAAGAAAGTTTCTGCAAGGCAAGTTCCCTGAAGACATAGTAGAACAGTTAAGGGAATTGATGGATTACTTTGGACAGGCCCCTATTATAGTAAGGTCAAGCAGCCTGCAGGAAGACAATTATGGAAATGCTTTTGCAGGCAAATATAGAAGTGAGTTCTGCCCAAACCAGGGAAGCCCGGAAGAGCGCCTTGAAGAGTTCATGCATGCGGTCAAGCTTGTCTATGCCAGTGCCCTCAATCCGGATGCTCTTGCTTACAGGAGGACCAGAGGACTGCATTACCAGGATGAACAGATGGCCATACTGGTGCAGCGCGTGTCCGGCATGCCCTACAAACAATATTTCTTTCCGGCGCTTGCAGGAGTCGCTTTCTCAAAGAATCTCTTTCGCTGGACAAAGAGGATAGATCCTGGAAAAGGAGTGATAAGACTTGTCTTTGGACTGGGCACCCGGGCTGTGGATCGCGTCGGCAGGGATTACCCCCGAATGATCGCAGTAAGCCAGCCGGCATTGCGCCCTGAAGAAGGCTTGAAGATAATGAAATATTCTCAATGGGATGTAGATGCTTTAGATCTTGATAAAAGGAAGCTCATAACCATACCTTTCCGGGAACTTATCAAAGACTGTGATTATCCCGGCCTCAGACTTTTTGTTTCTGTCATAAAAGAAGAATATCTTACTGACCCGTACACTAATGCCATAGACTGCTCACAGGAAATGGTACTAACATTCAACAACCTCATAAGAAATACAAGGTTTGTTGACATCATGGGAGATATACTAAGGACAGTGGAAGGAGTATATGAGCATCCTGTAGACATCGAATTTACAGCATTTTCTGATCTAAGAGGAAATATAAAGATAAACATAGTCCAGTGCAGACCCATGACAACGCCAGGCAGCAGCGAGAATATAACCATACCTGACAACATAAAAGAAGAAAATATCCTTTTCAGGTCCAATATGCTCATCAATGAAGGAAAAGTTGAAAATGTTGAGTATATCGTGTACATCGACCCCCAGGCATATGAAATTGCAGATATGGATACAAAAAGATCCATAGGGCGCATTGTAGGAAGCATCAACGAAAAGATGAGAAACATGGACACTAATTTCATATTGATGGGACCTGGCAGGTGGGGAAGCAGCAACATAGAACTGGGCGTCAATGCAACATATAGTGAGATCGACCATACTTCATTGCTAGTAGAGATCGCTCTTGAGAAAGCAGGCCACATACCGGAAGTCTCCTATGGGACACATTTCTTCCAGGACATAGTGGAAGAAGAGATCATCTACATGCCCGTCTATCCTGACATGAAAAACTCAAACTTCAACGAAGATTTCTTCAGAAACTCGGGCAACATGCTCAAAGATATACTCCCGGAACATGGGAAGTTTAGCAATGTGATCAAGGTGATCAATGTCCGTGAGACATCGGGTGGAGGTAATGCAGTGGTCATCGCGAACCTGTATGAACAGAATGCCATCTGCTACCTTGAAAAACCTACGATAGGAAGAACATGGAAACTGGACAAGCTAAAAGGACAATGGCAATAAAAAAAGAAATCCCCGGAGGGATTTTAATCTACGAATTTGATACTGACGTCTTTCATATTATTGCGGATGGCCACATTGACAAGGAGAGGAGTAATTGATTCTATCATAGAGGAGGCTTCAAGTGGACCTATATCCATAGGCCGCATTCCCGGAATATCCCTTACAAGATCAAAGACAATGCTCTTGCCATGCATGCTATTTCCACATACCCCTATGTCATAATCAAGCTCTATGTCAAGGTTGGAGAGCTTCGCAGCCGGAACTGTATGGAAAGCTGAAACCAGCTCAGTAGCTCCCCCAGGTAATAAAGTAGCAATTTCCTGTGCAGCGCTTCCTGAAGGTGGAGTGACGTAACAGAAATATTCTGCTTTATAGTCTTCCCGGGAAGCCGCTGATATTTCGAGGGGAACCCCTCCTGGAACAATAATGCAAGAATTCTTTTCCATCGGCACGACCACAGATATTACGACCTTACCTTCAAGTTCCGGTTTGATCTGCTCCATAGTAGAAGCTAGCTGACCGTATCTGATGGCGAGGAGCACCACATCAGCTTCCGAGGCTGCCTTTGCATTGACCTCTCCTGTTATATCCGCCTTGAAACCATGGCCCTTTAATATAGAATTATACTCAGCCGCTCTGGCCTGAGCTTTGTCCAGGTTCCTTGAACCCACTATCACCTGATGTTTTTGCCCCCACCTGAGTGCAAAACCTTTACCTATGCTTCCGGTACCGCCAATTAGTGCAATCTTCATGATAATCCCATCAACAACAATACAACTATATACAATTATCCTATCTGAAAAGGAAGGAGTATATGGTCTGTGAACCCAGACACATATAAATGTTGCTCAGTTGTATTGCAGGATTGGATCCAAGAAGGATCAGATCCATCCACGGTCTTTCATTGAAGTTACAACACGTTCGATAGCCACAACGTAAGCAGCTGTCCTCATATCAATGTTGTATTTCTGTGATGCTGCATAGACCGCCTTGTATGCCTCTGTCATCTTCCTGTCCAGACGAGTGTGGACCCTTATCTCACTCCAGTAGTACATGTAGAAGTTCTGGACCATTTCGAAATATGATACTGTCACCCCACCTGCATTACAGAGGAAGTCTGGAATAACATGAATACCCCGCTGGAAGAGTATCTCATCTGCTGCCGGCGTTGTCGGACCGTTTGCGAGTTCCGCAACTATCTTAGCATTGACCTTGTGTGCATTCTTCTCTGTGATAACATTCTCAAGAGCTGCGGGAACCAGCACCTCCACATCTAACTCAAGGATAGCGTCATTGCTGACAGGTGTTGTGTTTGGCAGACCCGTAACTGAACCAGTCTTTGCCTTGTGCTGTTTTGCTGCTTCGGGGTCAATACCGTCCATGTTCATGACACCGCCTTTGCTGTCACTGATAGCCACTATCCTGCAGCCGAACATTTCTGTTGCGAGCTTTGCTGCAAAGTATCCGGCATTTCCATATCCCTGAATGGCTATCTTCGCATCCTTAAGATCGATACCTAGCACCTTAGCTGCCTCACGAATGGTGTAGAGACCTCCCCTTGCTGTTGCATCTCCCCTTCCAAGTGACCCACCCATTGTAATGGGCTTACCTGTAACTACACCAGGCTGATTAAAGGAAGATATTTTTGAGAATTCGTCAACCATCCATGCCATGATCTTTGGATTGGTGTATACATCAGGAGCAGGAATGTCCTTTCTGGGCCCAATGATCTGGGCAATGCTTGAAATGTACTTACGGCTGAGGCGCTCAAGTTCACCCTCGGACATTTCCTTGGGATTACAGATAACTCCTCCTTTACCTCCACCCAATGGTATATCTACTACTGCACATTTCCAGGTCATCCATGCTGCAAGTGCCCTCACGGTATCTATGTTCTCTTCAGGATGGAACCTTATACCGCCCTTCGTAGGACCTCTGGCATCGTTATACTGTATCCTGAAACCTTCGAAAACCTTTATAGTGCCATCATCCATACGAACAGGAAGTGTCACACGCATTTCACGCATCGGGTGCCTTAACATTTCATGTACGCTTTCATCCAGACCTAGAATATCAGCGCATTTTGCTAACTGTTTTCTTGAATTTTCAAATGGATTTTCTAAAGTCATTACTCTTCCTCTTACATGCTACGTATATACCCATTAGGTGAGAAGTAACCGACTTCAAAGTATAATAGGTTTTCTATTAATTATTGCACAAAAAAAACAAAAAAAAGCAAGCTGAAAGCCCTATCATTCTTTTTAAAAAGATGGAGACTTCAAAACCACAAAAAGTATAGCGCTATTCTTTCAGATCATAATTATAAAATTAAGAAACAAAGGATTCAATCCTCTGCTTCCAGCGCCTGTATAACATCATTCACAGTGAGTTCGCCTCTTGCAACACGCAGCACTGTTGGATATATAAAGGAACAGTCATCGATATTGCTCCAGCGTTCTTCACCCACAGCCTTTATGACATCGGCCATTACTTTTCCACATGTGCTACAATATTTGGTCTCGCTTTCAATACCACAAACCAGACATTTCATAAGATAACCTCCAAGATCAACCTTACTACTGAGGTTGATCTCTATTCATTTATAATGTTTGCACTGATCGTATTTAGATTTTGAGCATCATAGTTACAATACCAATCAGCCATAATGTCCACATTTTTTACAGATCCATAAAAAGAAGTTACTAAAAATACAGCGTCATATTAATAATAGAATCTGCTATTATTCAGCGACATACATGATAATTTACATTTTCCAGAGGGAAAAACGTGTCTGATAATCTTTTTGATATTAAGGTAGGAAATCTTGCTTTTAAGAACCCCATAGCTCTTGCTTCCATGGGAGGAATAACGGACAGCCGTTTTGCAAATGAATTTGCAAATGATGCGGGACTTGTCATACTTGGAGGATATAACCTCGATGCTGCAACTAACCAGGCAGCTTCAGAGATCGTTAAAAGAGGCAGGAAAGAGTTCATTTCAGCTGAACCTTTGCAATTGATAGCTAACGAAATTAGATCAGTTCAAACTGGAAGTGTAGTTGCCATAAATGTAAGAAGCGCAACTCTGGAACCACTTATAGAAGTTGCCATTATGGCTAGAGACGCAAATGCTATAATTGAGATAGATGCGCATTGCAGGCAGCCTGAAATGACAAAATTAGGCATAGGAGAAGCACTTTTACGTGACCTGCCCAAGCTCCGTGACACTATCCTAAAGGTAAAAGCAACCGGAGCCATTGTGTCAGTAAAAGTACGAGCCAATGTGGTTGACAATATCAAAATGGCCAAAGCCATCGAAGATGCAGGTGCTGACATACTGCACGTGGATGCTATGAAGGAGGGATATGGTGCCGATATAGAAGCTATCAGGAAGATCAGGGATGCCACAAGACTTCTTCTTATAGGAAATAACTCTATAACTGATATCGATACCGCAAAGGAGATGTTCACCAGAGGTGCAGACATAGTTTCTGTGGGAAGAGGGAGCATGGAAGATCCATCTCTGATAACCCACCTTGTAAATGAAATTACTCTGATACAGAAAGAACTCGGATGGTACAATGCGCCTAAGCATGTATGCAGAGGAGAAGGTGACCTTCGGGGACTTGCATTTTGCTGTCTTCCTGTCAAGCCGTGCCCTGTACATTCAAATGTAAAAATGATAGGGCTTTCACCTAAGGAATTCGCTGATCTGAAGATGGAATTCGCAAAAGGAACACCTCTTGAGTATGGAGATAGCACCTGTTTTGGAAGTCTGGTGTGGTGCTGCAAGATCACAAAAATGTGTCCATTAAGGGACGGAGTCCTTGAAATGATTGGACTTTCCGATTCAGACTACATGAAACTTAAAAAAGAACTTGCAGATTATATTCTTGACCATCCCAAGGTTACCGGTAAATGAGGAAAGAACAAGGAACAAAGGAGAAGCATGAAAAAGCTTCTTCAGACCAGATTGCTTCCTATGTGGCAAGATGTGCACAGCTTGCCATGCTCCTGGAAGTATCCGCTCACCCAAAACCTGGAAATATCGACAGGGATCACGATTATGAAAATACGATTTTCGAACATTTCCTCACATCTTCTGTAGCAGTATACCCAATATTTGAGAAAGCCGCCGAAGCAGAACACGGACTAGGACAATATGTCCACGAGGCCGTGCTTGAAAGTATAGCCTGGCAGAAAGGAGGTAATACACATTTCGGTGCTTTTCTGCTTTTATTTCCCCTTGCAATGGCAGCGGGAAAACTTATTAGGAATTCCAGAAAACTTACTCCTGAAAATCTTACACACGAAGCATTCAACATTGTAAAAGAAACAGATGTAGAAGATGCAGTGCAAATATACCTGTCTTTTGGACCGGCGGGGGTCAAAGTGCGCAAGGTGGATGAATTTGATCTGTCCGATGCAAAAGCTACTACAGATATAAAAAACAAGTGTACCACACTGTACCAATTAATGGAGATATCCAGCTCTTATGACCAGATTGCACGGGAGTGGACCACCGGTTTTACACGCTGCGCACAGTGCTCCCGGATACTTACAAAAGAGATGGATATTGATGCAATCCTGATACATGCCGGCAACTCCAGGATCAATCATGTTATAGTATATGCTTTTGTGAAGATGCTTGCAACGGACATTGATACGTTCATAGAAACAAAATTCGATCGGCACATAGCCGAAGAAGTATCCACGAGGGCAAGGGGAATTATTTGCAAGTTAGAACGATCAGGATACAATATGGAAGACATATTACCAGATCTGCACACCTTGGACGAGGAGCTGCTCACAAAAAGTATTAATCCAGGTTCTACTGCGGATATTATAATTGGTGGGCTTTTTATATCCCTTCTTGGAGGAATGAGATTCTGACAGAAAAACAACTTAAACTTGAAGACTTTGGTCTCTTTGAAGGCATCTCTGAAACCATTGTTACCACATACCAGGGATGGTCCCCCAATGCAGCACCAATGGGTATAATCAGAAAACAGGATATAACATTTATAAGGATTTTTAAGGGTTGCAGGACCTATAAGAATGTAATGGCAGATAATTTCCTTGTCGCCAATATAACTAACGACCCTGTAGCATTTGTCAGATACACTTTTTCCGATGTTCAACCAGAAGACATAGAAAATATAGCTTCTCCTGGAAGAGAGTTTCCAGTTCTGAAGGAAGCTCTGAGCTGGGTAGCCTTTGAATGTGTAAATACCAAGGTCACACCCGAGGCCCTTGTTGCGGAACTGAGACCACTTAGAGGACATGTGAGATCATTAAATCCAAAAGCACCTAACAGAGGATTGAACGCTGTCATAGAAGCGACCATTCATGCCACACGCTATAAAATGAATGGAGAAGAAAAATATCTTAAACTGATAGATTTCTATGAGGATATAATAAACAAATGCGGCGGAGATAGAGAAAAAGAGGCCCTGCGCCTAATGCATACCTTTCTTTAACCCAGACCCAGTATTTTAGAGATCCTCTTTTGTGCGTTCTTCATCATCTGGCGCATCACAAAGATCTTTGGGGTTTTGCAGCCACCGGGGCTTACCTTACCCTGCCGGATAGCATCAAGTACAGCATTCAAAGACCTCGCCTGCACATCTATCTCAGTGTACGAAATACCCACCATTTCAGGCACATGACAATCACTCCCGCCAACCTGCGCAAGCCCAAGAGAAGTTGCTGCAGCACGTGCCTTGTTATTAGGACCATCTGTAAGACAGCGGGAGTTCAGGACCTCCACTGCATCCACATCTAGACCTTCCACATATCCTATCCCATGAGATGTGAGCTTGAAAGGATGTGGCAATATTACCACTGCATCCTGTGCTCTTGCCCTGAATATGGTCTCAGCCGGAGAAAGACCCGGCTCTATACTTTCCTTTATGTTCAGCACCAGCAAATGCCCCTCTGAAGTGCTTACTTCCACACCAGGAATGACCACAAGATCAGAGCCCAGCTCTGCTGCACGCTGCACAGAAAAAGGACCGCCCTCGATCACGTCATGGTCGCATACTGCAAAACCATCAAGACCATTCTTTTTAGCATGAAAAATAATCGCATCAATGTCTGCATTACTGTCTTTTGAAAAACGTGTATGGACATGCAGGTCGAATTTCATATGATGAGATTAAATATTATCCTTTATAAACTATCTGCGTCTGTTTACTGGAAAGGGACCAAAACGTATAAAAACAGAACAAAGGTTTTTACTATAATAAGTGATCATAAAAAGAGGCATGAGAAACAAGCGAACGGGTTAAGGAGTTGTGTATTGGGTGGTTGGATAGGATTGGTGGTACATTTGAGAAGAGACCCGTTCGCATGTTTACTAACATACTCTATGGTATATAAACGTATCGTCTAGTATACTATCGCAGATATAAGTGTAACTAATTTTAATTACATATTTGAAAACGATTTTACTTTGTTCATTATTTCTTCCCTTGCTTCCAGATCCACGAGTATCTGATCTGTATATTTCACCGAATGAACTACACCTTCTTTGAAAAGCCAGGAAAGAACTGACATGGAATACTCTGAAATAGGCATTGAAATTTCCTTTCTTTTCCATACCGGAAGTTTAGCTCGTATGGCTTGTTTCAGATCATCCAGACCTTCCATGGTCTTTGCAGAGATATAAATCGGATCAGGAGCAAGGTATCCGAGAGCTTCCATTTTCTCATTAAGTTCTTCCTGGCTGATGAGATCCGTTTTATTCATTACAGCGACCATAGACGCATCGTGCACCTGTTCCCACAGAGTTTCATGACAGGTGAGCAACTTATCATGCATAATGTCCAGAGGGTCACTTGCATCCACTACAAGCAATATGATATCCGCAAAGAAGATCTCATCCAGAGTAGAACGGAAGGCATCTATGAGCCAGTGAGGCAGATCCTCTATAAAACCTACTGTATCGGTCAGAACTACCTTGCGTCCCATGACATCCATGGAGCGGGCTATAGGCAAGAGCGTTGTAAAAAGCATGTCAGCCACATCCACCCCCTCATCCATGAGCGCATTGAACAGTGTACTTTTCCCGGCATTCGTATAACCTGCGAGCGCCACCATAGATAGACCGTGAGCATGCCTGAAAGTGCGCAGGGATTCATTGTGATTCTGCACTTGCCTTAGCTCCCCCTTGATGCGGGCTATTCTTCCCTTGATATCCTGCTCATAGGAATCCTCGTAACTGCCCAGACCCATAAATCCCGGCCTTTCCTCTTTTTTCAGATGGGATACAATTATCCTTGCCCTGGGTATCTCATATTCCAGTCTTGCCAGCTCCACCTGCAATTTAGCGCGCCGTGTGGTAGCCCTCAGGGCAAATATCTCCAGAATAAGCTGGAATTTGTCAATAACCGCACATTTGCATGTATCTGTAATGTTATAGAGCTGCATACTGCTCAGTTCATTACAGAAGATTACTTTTTCTGCTTCCATAGCTTGCACGGACGATGCAAGCTCCTGCACCTTACCTTTACCCAGCTGGTATTTTTTATCAGGGTACCTGGACTGAATGACCTCTCCTGCCACAGAGTAATTGGCAGCAAATGCCAGATCCTTCAGCTCAGCTAACTGCCTCTGGTTCTTGAGCTCATCACTGCCCGGATCTACCCTCTGCACAACGATGATTTTTTTCATTTATGAAATCCTCTTTATCAGAATGAAAACTGAAGGCACACTTTATTTTGAGCAGCCTTCTGGCACTCACAGAAATATGGTGTGCAATTTCTATGGCCCTGCGCTCGCTCAGAGATTCCTGGTATTTGAAATCCCGGGAAAACATACCCGTAACAAGCCACTGAGGCCGGTTGAACATATCCCCTGCCTCCATTACAATGGTAGCCTGAGGGCTAAGGCCTTCTACGGTCATTTCTACCATTGTAACTACATCAGTAAGTTCAGGGGCATTTCTGCTTGTGAAATGGCGGATGTTGACCTGATGCGTCTTATCAATGTGTTCAGGAGACACAGAAAATGATACGGCAGCGCATACCATAAGATATTCTCCATCTTCTATATGTCTTCCGGAAATGTCCACAGCAATAATATCGAACATGAGTATCGTTCACATCTTGATCCTGCCAATATCAATGTAGACGCAGTGAACGTTATCATATACTGCATATATCATTCTTTTGCGCACACTATTGGCCAGGCGTACCGCCCTTGACATCACCGGCAGCATGAACTCATATTCCTCAGCTATGGAATGCACCAGGTACTCCGAATGAGGGAGTTTATCCACTGATTTGAAATTCAGATACACTCTGAAATGACTTCCGAACTTGAAACCGGTCTTCGGGACAAGACCTCTGTTTCTTAGGTCCTCGTACACCATGTACTTCAACACGAATTCTGATTCAATGACCGAAGCTTTTGTAGTAAATTCATCAAATGTAAGAACATGAGAAGTGTCCGATATGTCTGCAACTTCCAGTAAGCCCTTTTTAAGCAGATAGCCGGATTCCACAAGAGATAATTGCAGACGATCCACATCAAGAGGATGGCCATAGAAACCTGCAGCATGTAATGAACTGGAAATATCACTATCCCAGACCACCACGCGATCTTCAAGGAACGTAGACCTTCCATGTTTATCCTGTACCGCCTGCTCAATGGACCCTACAGTCCCGGATGGTTCCACTTTTCTTATCTCATAGAAAGTAATATCGCTTTCCTCATCAACAATGGCAAGGACCATTGTTTTATGCACATTATGTGCAGCCTCCAGCGATATACGCAGCTCCCGGAGAGGTAAAGGGATACGTTCTGAGATAACATGTACAAAGAACTTTGCCGGGGTCTTCCCTGGATGTCCTCCCCTTGGATATACCCGGAAATCCGTAACTGAAGGCTGGACATAAAATCCTCTTTCACGGAGGTCTTTGTAAACAATGTATTTAATGTCAAAATACTGCTGTCTTTTTGATGCTTCAGTAAAGAACTCCTCAAATGACAATGATCTGCCATCTATCTGGATCTCAATCTTTTTCTTGTAGTGCAGATATGCAGCTTCGATTAGCGTAAGCTCTAATGTATCACTTTTAGGACGCCCGTAATATCCGACATTATACAACTCATTGATAGCCTGTTTACCAGCTTTAACCCGGTCATTTACAAGTATTCCGATCAAAAAGGTCACCTAGATCTAAAAAATAAATTATAGCCACAATATCGGACCATCTTATTTAACCATACTGGACTAAAGAAGAAAGAATGCACAGCATTTCAAAAAATGCATCATTAAAAATCTTAAAAAAGAAACAACATATTTATATATATGCAATTATATATTATATGGCGGGTGCCTACAATAACCTAGCCTTAATATGGGGTTTCCCAAATCCTTCCTCCTACCAACCGGGCACCCTCCTCCTCTATAATTGCATACCTCACTTTGTGCATTTCCCCACAAGATATACTACAGATACTCCTTTTTGAGCCAGTTTGGATAGAAGCATTTCTAGCAGCTGACCTTCTATGTCACTTGATATTTCTGTCGAATAGGCTGGCATTTCCATAACTGCAAGATTCGCTACCATTGCCTTTACAACTGGCATCAGATCAGGAGTCTCCTGTCCACCTGTCATGGCAGCAATCCTATTCTGCAATATGACAATGACAACATCATCTGCAGAACTCACGGCATTAATCAGACCGACAATGCCTGAATGAGCTAGTGCAAAATCACCGATAACTGCAATACCTTTGTCCTTGAAACCACAGGCAGTGGATATAGCTGAACCAAGGGCGAATCCTGTGTCAACAGCTTGTAATGGTTCCGGAGCCGCCAGGATAGAACAGCCCATATCCCCGGCAACCATAACATCGATATTAGCCAGGCATTTGTAAAGGGGCATAAAAGGACAGTCCTGACACAATGGCCTTGAACCTCTGCTCTTTATGGTCTGTATTTCAGTGTACTTCTCTATCCTGTCATCTTGCAAATGACCCAGTGCATGATCGATGTGCTCGATCTCCACCTGACCATAAGGAAGATGTCCCGTCATCTTCCCTTTTATTTTTCCAGTTACTGCGACATGGGATTCTATATAAGGCTCCGTTTCCTCCACCACAAGAACTGTGCTGCATTCGCTGATAAACTCCCGTACCATGTCAAAAGGGAAAGGAGACACCATCTGCAGGGCAAGGTGCGCGTGACCTGCCCACTTTGGTTTGGAAAGTGCTTTGTCCACAAGCACTGAAAGATAACCTGATGAAATGATACCTATCCCACTTTTTCCTTGATGGAGCCTGTTCAAAGAAGTGGTCTTAACAGCATCTTCAAGCAAAGGCATGGATACCCTGTGGACTCGCTGATGTTTACCTTTTGTAGTAAGCTTCCAGATATCCTTATCGAAAGTGGCTGTTACCTCATTATGCCTGCTTCTGAGAACCCTGCCCTTGCTATCCAGCAGTCTGTCTGTTATTCTAATGATCACAGGGACTTTTGCCTGTTCTGATAGCTGGAAAGCATGCATAACTGCATCATATGCCCCCTGAGGTGTTGCTGGATCGAACAAAGCTACCTCTGCAAGGTTCCCGTAGAAACGGGAATCCTGCTCGTTCTGGGAAGCTCGTGCTCCGGCATCGTCTCCGGCAATGATCACAACACCTGATCCAATGGTGTGATACACCGAGGTCATTAGCGGATCACTGAGCACGTTCATGCCTACATGCTTCACTACCACCATGGCACGCTGCCCCGTAACAGATGCACCCAGAGCTTTTTCAAGGGCTTCTTTTTCATTGGTCATCCAGTCGGCAACGTATCCTTCACTTGAGTGCTCGATCAGCGATTCCATGACAGCAGTTGCAGGATAACCGGCAACACCTGTCACAAGTAATACATTGCTGTCAAAGGAAGCAAACAAAAAAGCTTCAAGGCCAGTTATTTTATTCGTGCTTTGGGCAGAATCATCAGACATCATGTATCTCAGCGTCCATTCTGACGGATTCTTCCGGCCTTGAGAACCATGCAAGAGAGGCCAGCGCACCTATGATCCCATTGCCGTTCATCCATATCTCTACACCATTCTCATTTGCGTACTGCACCGCATATTCCCTGCTAAGCTCACCACTGCGACACTTCCTGCTATACTGGTAGATCTTATGTGCATTAAAGTCCCGGAGTACCACCATGCCAGTCTCGCTTGATACACTATACTTAAGAAGTGCTGCCTTTATACTTTCAAGCAACTCTTTAGTTGATCTTGCATCCACACACCCGAACTCAAGCACAGTGGATACACAGTTCTGCGTCCTTGCAGATACAGGAAAAAGCTGAACAAGGGAATGTGAAAGATAGACCATTTCTGGACAATCCATCTCTTTTGCAATATTGTGAGTAAGGGTCCATGTGGCTCCTGTTTCCTTAGAATCCGTATCATCGATGCCGATGAGCACTCTTTCCCTTCTGGGAACAATAACAGTGCCCCTTGCTGCACGCCCTCCACCGGATTCACTGTAGTCGCAGCGCAGGACACCCTGTGCAAAGGCCCGGCACTTAGTGGCGCCCACACCCCCGCCTCCCAGACCTGCATATGTGATATGTACCTCATCTTTATCCACAAGAATGGATTCTATGCCAGCAGCTGCAACCGAAGGTTTAAGTTCGAGCCTGCATGTGCCAGTTTTTGCAAGGTACCTTATCATATTCCCTATTGACCTGGTCTTTAAGATGAGAGGAGAATGTGAATAGTGGAACTTCGACCATGCAGCACCGCCATAACAACTGGAATGCTCAACGATCTCTACATATTCATTGTTTTTATCGCATATTGCGTATATACCCCTATATGGAGTTGTATAAGGGTCATTGAGTTCTATATCTTTCATCTGATTGCCTAATTGAGAGTAAAATACCTTAAAGGTTTTGTTTTCCTTTAGCTGAAAAGACCCTCGTCCTTGAGGCTTACATACCTGCCATCACCGATGATAACATGATCCAGCACATCGATACCCAGTATTTTACCTCCCTCAATGAGCTTTTCGGTGATTGCTATATCCTCCTTGCTGGGCGTAGGGTCACCCGAAGGATGGTTATGAGATATAATAACTGATGCTGATGATTCCATGAGCGCAGATTTAAAGACCTCCCTTGGATGCACTATACTGGAATTCAAGCTGGCGATGGAAACAACTTCCTCTTTCAGTACCTGGTTCTTTGTGTCCAGGTAAAGCACTACAAGCTTTTCACGCTTCTGCTCCCTCATACCCGGATACAGCATAGAATAAACATCTGAAGGAGAGCTGATTTTGCGCCTGGGTGCATCCACATGTCGTTCCAACTTGCGTGCAAGCTCAAAAACCGCAGCTATCTGAGCAGCTTTTGTAGGACCTATGCCATGTATCTGCATCAGTTTGGATATTTGTGCCTGGCTCAACTGCTTTACGTTGTATTCCGAGAAGATCCTCTGACACATATTCACTACATTTTCCCTCTGCGTTCCTGTCCTGAGGACCACAGCCAGAAGCTCGGCATTGGACAAAGACTCTGGACCATATTTTAACAGGCGCTCAGTGGGCCTGTCGTCAACAGGGATATCATGTATCCTCAGCCTGTAATCGCTCATAACCCCCAAAATTACTTAATACAATATAAACTATTCTATATTATTTAATTTAAATTTAGTAAAATATAATTATCTGTGGCCATGGGCCATTATCGGTAAAACCTTTCAAATCTTACGTTCTATTTATATCATTAATTTGCATAGGACTGTACATGAAAGTCATCAGCGTGGTCGGTTATAAGAAAACAGGTAAAACGACACTGGTCACACGTCTTGTGGAATACCTTTCCAGAAAAGGCAAGGTCGGTACTGTAAAGCAGATGTGCCATCATCGGTTCAATCCTGAGAACACTGACACAGGCAAACACTTCGATGCAGGAGCCGAGGCTGTGGCAGCAATAACAGCTAGCGAACTTGTACTTGTAAGACGCAACCCTTCGCTTAGCAAGTCACTTGATGCCCTGGCAGACAGCGGCATGGACTTTGCAATAGTTGAAGGTGCTAAGGCAAGCAGCCTTCCAAAGATCGTACTTGGAGATCTTGAGAACATAGATGAGATGCAGAATGTTGTTACCCAGTTGCCAGCAAGAGCAGACTGGGATATTGACACACTTGCTGAACTTGTGATGCAGCAGGATGATTGGATCACACTCGGCCTGCTCATTGAACAAGTAAAGCAGGACTCACGAATTAAACAGGCAGGAGGTATCGGTACATTCACCGGGATTGTCAGACAATTTTCCCAAGGTGTGGAAACAAAGGCATTACATTTTGAAAAATATGAGATGATCGCTGAGGAAGCAATGCAAAAGATCTGCCACGACCTGATGCAAAGAGAAGGGGTGCTGGATGTAAGAATACACCATCGTACAGGCACTATCAGGCCGAGAGAGGATATCGTCTATATAGTTGTTGCCGCTGCCCACAGACAGGAACTGTTCATCGCCCTTACTGATGCCTTGGAAATGTTAAAATCGGAAGTGCCCGTATGGAAGAAAGAACTTACAATTGAAGGCGACTTCTGGGTGCATGATGCAAAAAAATGACACTATATGAAAATGGGCCTCAGCTACCTGTTCTTTAAGCCCATTTTTTTGTCGATTTCTTCAGCCATGACTTCCAGTTCATCAAAAATACGGTCTGAATCCTTTCTCATTTCCTGAACTGCAGCTTTGAGGCTTCCACCACGCAGGTAGAGTAACCTTTTTCTCCTGTATATCATACCTGAATCTATGAGGTTGCGCAGATGATGGTTGACACGCGCCAGCCTTACATCAAGATTATCGGCTATAGACTCGGAGGTTACCCTGTCCTCCTCAGCCAGCATCCGTAGCATATCCATTACTATCCTGGTGGCCATGTTTTCAGTATCTCTTCCGGATGAAAGTCCGAAACTGTCACACAACCACCTGATATCATCCTCAAGGTTCTTATCCCTGGGTTTTTCAAGGCTTATGAGAACTATCTGCTGGTTCTGCTGAGTCATGGATATTTCCTATCTTGTACAACCTATATAAACATTGCTTTTTTTGTCTATATCATTTCGATATAACATATATGATTGGCTTAAAATGCACAACGTTTATATACCAGATTGACAATATAGCTCCATAATAAGCTGGACAGAATACCAGCAGAGTTTCATTTGGAGGATATCAGCGATGATCATCAAACCGATTGGAGAGAGAGTTTTAATAAAAGTGGTCAAACAGGCCGAGAAGACAGATAGCGGCATATACCTGCCAGATTCAGCCAAAGAAGAAAAGAAAGAGGGACTTATTGTCGCTGTGGGTACTTTTGAGGACGGACGTGAACTGCCTGTGAAAAAGGGAGACCAAGTAATATATGGTGGTTACAAAAGCGATGATGTAGACATAGACGGCGAGTTACATGTATTCGTCGACTTCAAGGATCTGCTTGCAGTAATCGAAAAGTAAAAAAAGATAATCATTGCAAAGTAAGAAAGGTCAGAAAACAAAAATGGAAAATGAGGTGTATAAATGACTTCCAAACAGATCACATTTCATGAGAACGCACGCAGATCATTATTAAATGGTGTGGACAAGGTAGCCAATACCGTGAAGATCACGTTAGGCCCAAAAGGGCGCAACGTCGTACTGGACAAAGCAACCAGTCCTGTAGTAACAAACGATGGTGTTACCATTGCAAAAGAGATCGAACTCAAAGACAAGTTTGAGAACATTGGTGCAAAGCTAGTGAAAGAAGTGGCATCCAAGACCCAGGATACCACAGGCGATGGTACTACCACAGCAACCCTGTTGGCTCAGTCACTTATCACCGAAGGTATAAGGAATATCACTGCAGGAGCAAATCCCATAGAGGTCAAGAAAGGCATCGAAAGGGCCACAGAAGCAGTTGTAAAATATATCAAAGAACAAAGCCAGGATGTAAAGGACAAAGCCAAGATCGTTCAGGTTGCCACAATATCAGCGAACAATGACGAAGAGATCGGTGGCCTGATAGCAGGTGCTATGGAGAAGGTAGGATACAACGGAGTCATCACTGTTGAGGATTCCAAGACCATGGAAACAAGCCTTGAAGTGGTAGAGGGTATGCAGTTTGAAAGAGGGTTTGTATCTCCTTATATGGCAACTGACCACGAGAAGCTGACATGTGAGTTTGAAGAGCCATACATACTCATCACTGACAGGACCATAAGCACAATGAACCAGGTCATACCTGTGCTCGAAAAGGTTGCAAAGGAAGGCAGATCCTTGCTGATAGTAGCCAAGGATGTAGATGGTGATGCACAGGCAGGCATCATACTGAACATCATCCGCGGTGCATTGAAGGTATGTGCTGTCAAGGCTCCGGGTTTTGGTGATGATCAGAAGGACATGCTCGATGATATAGCTGTGCTTACAGGTGGCACCGTCATCAGTGAAGACAAAGGCATGAAGCTTGAAGACTTCACAGATGTGATGCTGGGCAACGCAAGGAAAGTAACAGTGGACAAGAACAAGACCACCATAGTGGAAGGTAAGGGTAGCAAAGCAGCTATCGAACAACGGAAGAAGCTTATTGAGTCACAGATAAATGTAACTGAGTCCGATTACAGAAAGAAGGAACTTAAGAAGCGCCTTGCAAAGCTCGGTGGCGGAGTAGCAGTGATAAAAATAGGTGCAGTTACTGAGACCGAGCTCAAGGATAAGAAGATGAGGATCGATGACGCCCTGAACGCCACAAAAGCAGCAGTAGAAGAAGGCGTGGTCGCTGGCGGAGGTGTAACAATGTTCCATGCGACATCCATTGTAGATGAACTGAAACTCAATGGAGATCAGAAGATAGGTGCCATGATCGTAAAAAGATCACTTGAAGAGCCAATGCGCCAGATAGCTATCAACGCAGGCAGAGAAGGTGCTGAGATTGTAGCGCGTGTGCGCACAGAAGCAAATCCGAACTTCGGATACAATGCCAAGACAGATGTGTTCGAAGACCTCTTTGAAGCCGGTGTAATAGACCCCACAAAGGTCGTACGCAGTGGTCTGCAGAACGCTGCCTCTATTGCAGGCATGGTACTGACAACTGAGGTACTGGTTGCAGATTTCGACGACGAGAAAGATGAAAGGACTGCTGCGATCATAATCTGATCGCCTTCCTTTATTAAAAATATAGATCAACTGTACTATATCTGAAATGCAGAGGTGAAAGACAATGAAGTTTGGACTGACAAGATGGACTCCAGCGAGAACAGCTAGATGGGACCCCTTTGACGAAATGAGACAGATGCAGCAGCAGTTGAACAGTATGTTCAGGGACATGACCTTGGAAGACCGCTTGACTGAAGCTGATACCCTAGCTCCCCTGGTAGATGTCCAGAATCAGGGAGATAAGCTCGTAGTAACAGCCGACCTCCCTAGTGTTGACAAACAGAATGTCAACATCGATGTCCAGGACAACATCATTAGTATCTCCGCTAAGTCTGGTACAGAGACCGAGAATGAGGAAGAGGAGTACATGCGCAGGGAACGTACATACAAGATGTTCTCAAGGACACTCACCCTGCCTGAAACGGTTACATCAGAGGGTGCTAAGGCAAAACTGGAGAACGGTGTGCTCACTGTGGAACTTCCAAAACTGCAGATCGAAGAGAAGCAGAAAATCCTCATCGAGTAAGCATAAAGGGCCATATTTTTTACTGCACCTGCATCTGGGTGCATGGACATGACCTTCGGGCCATGTCCTGACCATCCTAATAATATGCTGGTCCATGACAGCAGCACAGCCAGTGTTCCATAGATAGAAGATCTCTGTGGAAAGCTAGTAGTATTTTTTAGTATAGCAAGTAGAACAGCGCCTATAAGGCGTATCAAGATCATTGATTATTTGAGATCGAAACATAGGGGGAAAAGTATGGATATAAATCGTTTCACTCAGAAAGCTCAGGAAGCTATCCAGGCCTCAACCACGATAGCTGCCAGATATCACAACCAACAGATAGATTGCGAACACCTGTTCCTGGCAATGCTAGAACAAACCGGGGGTTTAGTGCCCACATTATTGCAGAAGCTGGACGTAAACCTGAGCAGGATCACAGAGAAGGTAGAGGACAAGCTGGCAAGTCTGCCACAAGTATCCGGTCCCGGAGGAGAACAGGTGTATATGACCCAGACACTCAGGAGAGTGCTGGATTCTGCCAGCAAGA
Organism: uncultured Methanosarcinales archaeon; assembly: GCA_964486435.1. GTDB lineage: Archaea > Halobacteriota > Methanosarcinia > Methanosarcinales > Methanosarcinaceae > Methanomethylovorans. The sequence goes on from CAZAMM010000011.1 coordinate 21,596, forward strand.
TAGCAGGCAAGATGCAGGATGAATTCGTCAGTGTGGAACACCTGCTTATTGCGCTTACAGAAGAAAAAGATTCCATCACATGTAAAATAATTGCAGGTGAAGGCATCACAAAGGATCGTCTGCTTGCTGCCATCAAGGAGATCAGAGGAGGCAGACGTATCACCTCAGAGAATCCGGAAGATACAATGGAACCGCTTAAGAAGTATGGTATCGACTTCACGGAGCTGGCTTCACAGGGCAAGCTTGATCCTGTGATCGGCAGGGAGCAGGAGATCAGGCGTACCATAGAGATCCTGTCAAGACGCAGGAAGAACAACCCTGTACTCATCGGTGAGGCTGGCGTGGGTAAGACAGCCATAGTCGAAGCACTTGCACAACGTATTGCAAAGAGAGATGTGCCTGATGCCATGAAGGATAAGCGCATTGTTGCCCTTGACATGGGAGCACTTATAGCTGGTGCCAAGTTCAGGGGTGAGTTCGAGGAGCGCCTTAAGGCTGTGCTTAAAGAGGTTGCTGAATCAGAAGGCCAGATAATCCTGTTCATTGACGAACTCCACACCATAGTAGGTGCCGGAGCCACAGAAGGGGCGATGGATGCCGGAAACCTGCTCAAGCCCATGCTGGCACGTGGTGAACTGCATTGTATAGGTGCAACCACGCTGAACGAATACCGTAAGTACATAGAAAAAGATGCAGCTCTGGAACGCCGTTTCCTGCCAGTGACGGTGGAACAGCCAACGGTGGAGGACACAATATCCATCCTGCGTGGACTTAAGGAAAAATACGAAGTGCACCACGGTGTGCGTCTCAAGGACTCCGCTCTGGTGGCCGCGGCTGTCATGAGCCACAGGTACATAGCGGACAGGTTCCTGCCTGACAAAGCCATAGACCTGGTAGACGAAGCTGCCGCAAAGAAGAGAACGGCCATAGACAGCAAGCCTGCGGAACTGGATGAGGCAGACCGCAAAATAATGCAGCTTGAGATCGAAAAGGAGGCATTGAAGAAAGAGAAGGATGAGGCATCCAAGGAACGCCTTGAAGTTTTGGAAAAGGAACTTGCCGACATCCGTGCAGAGTCCGATGCCATGCGTGCAAGGTGGAGCCAGGAAAAGGGAACAATAGCCAAGCTCAACTCCATCAAGCAGCAGATAGAAGATGCCAAAGTGCAGCTTGAGCTTGCAGAGAACGATAACAACCTGGAGCTGGCTTCAAAGCTCAAATATGGAACCCTGATCCCCCTGCAGCACCAGTATGCTCAGGAAGAGGAAGCGCTCAAGAGAACGCAGGATGAGATGCTGTTGAGCGAAGAGGTGGGTGAAGAAGATATTGCAGATGTCGTTTCGGTCTGGACAAAGATCCCTGTCACCAAGCTTCTGGAAGGACAGCGTGAGAAACTTGTGCATATCGAAGAGAACCTGCACAAGCGCATCATAGGCCAGAAAGAAGCTGTAAAGGCAGTAGCTGATTCGGTGATCCGTGCCTATGCAGGTATCAAAGATCCAAAGAGACCTATTGGAAGTTTCATATTTCTGGGACCTACCGGCGTAGGTAAGACAGAACTTGCTAAAGCCCTTGCAGCTGAACTCTTCGATGACGAGAACAATATAATCCGTATCGACATGTCCGAGTATATGGAAAAGCATACAGTTGCCCGCATGATCGGTGCGCCTCCGGGTTACATCGGCCATGACGAAGGTGGACAGCTCACCGAAGCCGTGCGAAGGAGACCGTATGCAGTGGTGCTCTTTGATGAGATAGAGAAGGCACATCCTGATGTGTTCAACGTCATGTTGCAGATACTGGATGACGGCAGGCTGACGGATTCCAAGGGCAGGACAGTGGATTTCAAGAACACTCTCCTGATCATGACCTCGAACATCTTCGCAGGTGACCTTACTAAACTCCTGGACGTTCCTGACGGTACATACAGGCCCGAACAGGGTATGCCGGAAGTAACGCACAAGGAAGGCCATGGATATGAGCAGTTGCAGGCAAAGGCACTCAGTGAACTTGGAAAGTACTTCAGGCCTGAGTTCCTCAACCGTATAGACGAAATCGCCATATTCCATGCGCTTAGGCCCGATGAACTGGTCCATATAGTAGACCTCAAGGTGGCGGACCTTGTGGCAAGGCTCAGGGACAAAAGGATACAGCTGGAGATCACGGATGAGGCAAAACAATACCTGGGCAGGGTAGGCTACAGCGAGACCTTCGGTGCCAGGCCGCTTAAGCGTGTCATCCAGAACGAAGTGGAAACAAAGATGGCAAAACTCATAGTTTCGGGCCAGGTTGCAGAAGGCTCCACAGTAGTAGCGGATGTAAGAGATAACCAGATAGTACTGGATGTTGTCCAGAAAGTCTGAGTATGCTTATCCGGCCATTATTGACACAGTGGCCGGATATTTTCATATTTTTTTACGACCTTTTATATACTCCTTCGATTAACAGTACCCTCAGTTGACAAACTACATATACCCCTTTGCATAATGTTCGCACAGCCGAACAAAACCTATGATCGACACAGGAGAAGACCGCATGAACAACGAAGAGATCCAGAGATTAGGAAAAGAACTTATAGACACACTCCATCTGAAAACATCACCTGTAGCCGTACGTCTCGTTAAAGCGGACGAAGAATTGCCCGCTGACGTACCCAGAATAACAGAGAATACAAGGCATTGCCAGATGGTGGACAATGTAAGAAGGAAAGGATCTCAGTTCTATGCGATCATTGATGATCACATGTGCAAAGGCGGAGCGTCGGTGATGGGACTTACCGAAATGGGTGAAAAGCTGAAGACTGGAGAAGTGTACTATCATCTTAACCATTTTGGGTCCATGGATGCTGCAAAAAGCACTATGGAAAAAGTACCGCGGGTGCCAGCACATTCCGTAAAAGCTGTATTGTATTCACCTCTGGAGAATACAACATTCGATCCTGATGTAATCCTTATAATTACAAATCCAAAACAGGTAATGGAACTTTCTCAGGCACTATTACATAAAAGCGGTGGACGTGTCAATGCAAGTTTTGCAGGCAAACAAAGTGTCTGTGCAGATGGTGTAGCTTTCCCGTATATTTCAGGAGAAGCAGGTGTGACCGTGGGCTGTAGCGGCAGCCGCAAGTACACCGAAATAAAAGAAGATGAGATGATCATAAGCGTACCTGTTGACATGTTGCCAGGGCTTGTGGCATCTGCAAGAACGATGTTTAGTAACTGAACATCACCTTTTCTTAAAAAAGTATTTCGAAACAGTTTCTTGCCTGTTTCAGTAGTTTCAATAAATTGAAATTGATAGGAAACTAAAGAAAGGGCAATTTCTTAACCCTCTTTCTTTCTTGCTTTTTGCATTGGCCCTTCATGTATCTTCTCAAGGGCCTCCACCATTTTTTCCAGGTTTACATACGGTATTCCTGCGATCATTTCTTCATTTTTGATATCTGTGGATCTGCGACACCCGAAACATCCAAGGCTCATGTTCATTTTACCTGTGAGCAGGGGAATGAGAGTGGAATCCACGCATGTTGCCTGGAAAGCTGCTGTGCTGAATGCCTGCCTTCCACCTTCGAAGAAAGTAGCTGCCGGAATAAGCCAGTAAAGAGTTTCCGGGACATCCACCAGCACCACAACATCAGGTTCAAATTCAAAATCCTTCAACGGACCAACAACTGTAGCAATAGTACTACCCTCTTCCAATTCAAAACGCTCTGAGATCATATTTGCAGCTGCATCGGTACATTCGAACATTGCAAGATTCGTATGGAATTCACCTGATTTTACCTTAGGAGGAGTTGGAACCAGACCCAGGCTTGATGCACCCACGACACATGCATGTTTCTCAGCAGGCATTATAAACGATTCACCATTCCTTGCCCTCATAATGGACTGACAGTGCCTGATGTTATTTGCAGGTTCTGTGAACCCTTCCGGAAGGTTTTGTCCCTTCTTTATTAATTTGACAGCCACTGGTTCATATCTAAGGTCCAGTATTTTTATAAGCTTTTCAGATAGTTCAGCGTTCTTCATAATATAAGATTTCGTAAAGTAATATTTAAATTTAACATAACACAGGCTTTGGATTTTACTTGTTGCAGACCAAAATACCAGTTGAACAAAAAAACCAGAAAAAGTACATTTTGATGTAATTGTTCTTTTTCGACCTTGTGTTCTCTGAATTAGTGTGGCAGCTGCCCACACCATAATATTAATAAAAATGTATTCAACATAATTATGGAAAATGGAAGTAAAAAAAATTATAAGAGAATTTTTGTTTGAAAAATTAAAAATAGAAATCTGTCAATAATAATGGAAATCTATAATCATATGATTATAAAGGAACATGTAGAAAATTAGGACAGTTATTTGATGTTGTTGCATATCAAAAGATAATAAATTAAAACGCTCCTTTTGCACCTTTTTCTTGACCCTATGATCTTCAGGGGTCCCCGCTATGCTGCCAGAATGAAAGTGAACGACAATTTAAATCAGGCTATTTAGTACTGTTGCGTAAAACATCAATTGAATAACCGGAATATCAAGAATGCGTATTCCCTGCATGGCTTAAAGACTAGTGAATATTCAAAATAAGAATCCACTAAAGCAGAAAATGCATCTCGTAAAGCGTATATAAGTTATGTGTTTAATATTAAATAGTCAGTTTGCTGTAGTGAAAGAACAACCTGGCTACAGACATGGGGTTAGTCAGGCTGGCAACTAATCAGGCATGAATGCCTCTGCCATAATCATTGGGAATTTAGTATCCCTAGAAAGTGAAGAGTATCATAAGCCCACATCAATGATGGGGTGAAAATAATAAAAGCAAAGGGAGATTGATTCCTGTAGTCTTTTGTCAGGGCTGTGCATCCCCTGTTTGCGATGAAAATTCATTTCCCGGATGACACAAACTACAAAAGACTAACTTGTGCATACAGATTAAACGCATGGCAGGTCATTTGAACTTTAAAGGCACAGGTTTACAGCAGCTTCACTAAGTGCAGAATGATCAAAAAAAGATTAGTGGACGGGGTCCGGTATATTCCGGATGTGAAACTCTTCGCCGGCGGTGCATACTCTGGCGAAGCTGGTACGGGGTATCATAATGAGCAATGATTCTAATCAGGGAAAGAAACCGGTCATCCGGGCTCAGAGACGAAGACCTGCACAATCAAACAATGAAAACAGAGAGCGTGCGGAGTCTCCAAGAAGAGATAAAAGAGGACAGCAGAGAGGATTCAAATCCCCCACAACAGGAAACACGGGGTCAGGGAGCAGCAGTGGCCCCGCTGGTCTGCCTTTCAACTTTTCGAAAAGAACACTGCTAATTATCGCCGTGTTGATAGTACTTTCTATTTTTTTAAAAGGTGGAAACGATATAGATCAGGGCAACAGCTTCGAGTCTACACCTACCGATGTATCTCAGGGAGTACTTCCGGGAATTACAGAATCATCTTCAAAACCCTTTGTAGCCCCACCAAGACAGGCTGGTGCCGAGGAACAGACCTGGCTGGTCATGCTTTATATGGATGCTGATGATAAGGTACTGGAACATGACATTTACGTCGATCTGAACGAGGCTGAAAAGATAGGATCGAGCGACAGGGTGCAAATACTGGCACAAATGGACCGTTTCTCTGCTGGTTATAGTGGCGATGGAAACTGGGCTACCACGAAGAGGTTCTATGTGCAGCAGGATGATGACCTGACAAAAGTGGGGTCGACGCTTGTGCAGGACATTGGAGAAGTGGATATGTCTGACAGGGATACATTGATAGATTTTGTTACATGGGCTGTGCAGAACTATCCAGCAGACAAGCACGTGCTGATCCTCTCTGACCATGGCATGGGCTGGCCAGGAGGATGGAGTGATCCAGTGCCGGCTACTAAGGCAGACAGCAGTGCACCTTTATCCTCTGCACTAGGCAATATGATGTATCTGAATAACATAGATGATGCTTTGCAGACAATCCGTGAACGCACTGGAATGGATAAGATCGAGGTTATAGGCATGGATGCCTGTCTGATGGGGCAAGCAGAAGTGCTTGCTGCGCTTGCACCTCATGCCAATTATGCCGTCGTTTCAGAAGAGACCGAGCCAGCACTTGGATGGGCCTACGCAAGCTTTCTAAAATCACTAGAACAGGACCCGGGCATGACCGGTGCAGAGCTTGGGAATATGATCGTCAACAGCTATATAGATCAGGACCAACGGATAGTCGATGACCAGGCACGGGCAGAACTGATGAGACAGGGCTCACCGATGGGCGGATTGCTGGGGCGTGGTTCTCTCCCCAGCTCCAGTCAGGTAGCCAGCAAGATGAGCAAAGACATCACTCTTACCGTTGTGGACCTCGGATCAGTTCCTGAACTCATGCAGAGCATCAACGATCTTTCCTTTGCTCTTCAGAAGGCTGACCAAAAAGAAGTTGCCCGGGCACGGAACTATGCTCAGTCGTTCACGTCTGTTTTTGGTCAGCAGGTACCAGCCTCTTATATAGATCTGGGAAGCTTTGTACAACTGCTGAAGCAGAATAATGCTGGTGTGAATGGAGAAGCTGATAAGGTGCTGTCTGCTATCCAGCAAGCGGTAGTGGCTGAGAAGCACGGAACTGGCAAACCAGGCGCGACTGGAATATCGATCTACTTCCCGAATTCACAACTTTATCAGTCCCCTATGGCAGGTCATCAGTCCTACACAATTATAGCTGACCGCTTTGCGATTGATTCAACATGGGATGATTTCCTTACTTTCCACTACACGGGAAAAAACTTTGAAGCAACTACCAAAGGGGCAACGTTGCCAGAACCTGGAGCCAGCGTTGAAGCACCCGGAGCCGGAAAAATCAAACTCACACCTATCCAGCTATCTGATGCAGTAGCTTCTCCGGGGAGGCCGGTGGTGCTAAGCACGGATATCAGTGGTGACAACCTGGGCTATGCCTTCCTCTTTGCCGGATATCACGATCTTCAGTCAAATTCAGTCTTCATTGTGGATATAGACTATCTTGATAGCGGCCAGACACGTGAAGTTAATGGTATCTACTATCCTGTGTGGCCTGAAGGAGAGTTTACCCTGGAATTTGAATGGGAACCACTGATGTTTGCCGTCAGCAATGGAACAGATTCGGTAACAGCGCTTATGACACCAATGGACTTTGGAGCTACAGCCGAAGAAGCGACATATGCTGTCGATGGCATTTACACCTTTGCAAGCGGAGAATCGCTCGCTGCACGCCTGTACTTTAGCAATGGACTACTAAGACAGGTGTTCACCTTTACAGGAAATAGCACTGCAGGAGCTCCACGTGAGGTTTACCCGCAGACAGGCGATAGCTTCACGGTGCTGGAACAGTGGCTTGACCTCAATGCGCAGGGAAGTGTAGTACAAGAGGCTACAGAGATAGGGAAAACACTCATATTCAGCGATCAGATGTTCAGCTATAAGGAACAGGATGCTGCTGTCGGCGAATACATAGTTGGCCTGATAGCCGAGGATCTCGATGGGAGACGGACAAACATGTACACAACTGTAAATGTTGAGTGATCCTGACATGGTCAGATGGAAGTATACAACTTCCACTTTTTATCTTAAAACCGAATAGTGCAGGTTTTGCAAGTTTGCACATGGACAAATATTACGCTGAATTCGGCTATGTAAAAAGCCAAAATGTTATAATTTAAATGCAATAAAAAAGAGGCTGTGTTCTGCAACACAGCTATGATCAAAGAACTTCCTGTGCCCTTTTGAAGATCAGATCAGCAATGAGCTCATCGCTCCCAAGGGGCTTCCCGTATAGGATCTTTACCTGCTGACCATTCATTTGAATACTACCCTGATTGGTTTCCGGGTCCAGCTTCAATATACCTGGAATATCTTTGGTAATGTGCACACCAGATGCAAGGAATACAGGCACAGCAACTATTGTGTTCACGCCAGTGCCTTCAAATGAAAGTAATGCATCTTCCACAGAAGGAGTGCTCATTTCCATAAATCCGGCCTTTACAACATATTCAGGGTGTTTTTTTGAGATCATATCTGCAATTTCAGTAACTACCTGATTGTTGTAGGGCAATCTGCTGCCGTGGCCTATAGCAAGGATACCAATTTTATTACTCATATATATATCACCTTTTTGAAACTATGTAACAATAATGCTATTAAACGTGTTACTTACTCGGATGGTTTTAAGTTTTAATCTAATATAGTTCTTTTCATTACTTCCCGGGAAAATATAACAAAAAGCAATAGAATCACGCTTATCTTAACCGATATTCTCCACTATACACATACATCTTAGGCTCCCTCACGAAACCCACGAGAGTCAGATCTGCATCCTGTGCAAGTAACACTGCTTCTTTCACAGTGGCACCTTTACTGGCCATAAGAGGAAAACCAGAATGTATAGCCTTTGATACCATAGTGCCTGCAAGTCTTCCTGTAGTAACAAGTGCACATCTGGAAATATCTATACCTTCAAGCAATGCTTTTCCCACCGCTTTGTCCACAGAACAGGAACGTCCTATGTCCTCGCAGAAAACGAGGATCTCACCAGATGGATCACATACCAGAGAAGAATGAGCACCTCCTGTCTTTTTCCAGGCATTGCCCCATTCTTTCAGTTTTTTTACTGCATTGAATATAATCCGTGGGCTGAAAAACACATCCCCGGGCAACAAGGGATGGTTCCTGGGAATAAAGAGGGTCGTACCGCATCTCTCAACACGCCCGAGATCGAAGAGCAAAGAAGTATCTATATCTATCTTACAATCGATCCTTTTAGGACCTACGTCAATGGAAAGTATGTTCCGGATATCAGCTCTGCCGATAAAACCTTCGCACACCATGAATCCCACTGCAAGCTCCCTTAGCTCTTTAGGACTCGCATAAAAAGTAGTGAGGTGGACATCATTGATGAAAAGGTCAAATACCTCTTCAATAATAACATCCGCTTCTATTCCTATTCTCTGGTCGCCAGAGATCTCCGTACACGCTATAGTCGTATAGAGGGGAGAGGAGGCAATCATTTTATGCCTCCTGCATCCCACTTGAACAGAAAAACGACCTCCGTGCTGGTTACTCTCATGCTTCCTTAAGTTTCTTCACCCTGTCGAAAAGCTGTTTCATAGTGTCTTCGTTGCTCTTTGTGTAAGGGAAAGGAGATTCTGTGAACGGCTGGAAGTACACTGGCACATCGTCCAATCTATAGAAAGTACCGTCACATTCCATCGCATCGATGACACCTGGCAACACTACTTCAGAAGCTGTGGTGGTCGGACATGGAGCAATATCAATACATATCATGGGGATCTGTGCCATATACTCTGCAGCATCGGCAGGTATGTGACATACAAGATCTGCACTAAGCACAAGTGCAGAGTCTGTGTCCTTATCCCTCAGCAGATCCACACAGGTGTACTCTCCGGGATTGTATCTCGGATAACCCCTTGAAAAATCCAGACCGAAGGGGTAGCCATACAGGTAAGATGCAAGCTGATTGAAACCTGCCACGTTGCAGTGACCCCTCAGCGCTCCCAGGACACACTTAGTATAATTGTTCATTTCCTTTGCGAGGTTCAGTGCGATCTCTATGTTCCTGTGCTTGCCGTAAGATGAAGATACACCCAGTCCTACGTAGATAGACACAAAATTCGACTCCTTCATCATTGTGACTACCTGTTCCATGACCTCGATAGGAATACCGGTAATCTCTTCCGCAGAAGGATGTGGCTTTTTCCCATTGACGATGGTGAACAAAGCACTCAGCAGTTCATAATCAGTGTTGGGATTAAGCTGCACATGCAAGTCAGATGCAGCGGTTGTTGGAGTCTTTCTTGGATCTACTGTAACGATAGTACGATCGAACCTGCCTCTCTTGGTCCAGTATCCCCTTGGGAACACACCATATCGGGACATATGCCTGGGCATAGATTCCAGAGGATTGGTTCCCCAGTAGATTATTAGATCGGCCCTGTTCTTTGCCTGTCCTGCTGTAGCTCCTGTCCTGCCCGATTCCTGAATACCCATTGCCGTGGGTCCATGGCAGATAGTGGCATTAGAGTCAACTGCACCACCAAGATATTCTCCCATATGCAGACCAACTTCCTGAGCCTCAATGGATGTCTCGCTTCCCATGAAGAAGAAAGGTCTTCTGGAGTTTGCAAGGATCTGAGCAGCCCTGTCCAGAGCCTCATCCCATGTTGCAGGTCTCAGCTTGCCATTCTCCCTTACCATGGGTTCTCTTATCCTGTGGTGGCTCACAACTTCCTGGAATTTGGCATTACCCATCTTACAGGCATTCTGAACATCAATAGTGTTACCTTTAAGATCCAGATCCACAATGACATCGTCACATGATGCACCGCATACGGGGCATATAATGTTCTTTGCAACCATCTTATTCACCTCCCATGTACACCTTGAGAACAACATCTTCCGCACTGAGCACCTCACCTTCGGCAGGCTCGATTGTCACGAGACTTCCTTTGTACAGAGGTGAACCGGTAGAGAATGTGGATGGCTCTACTACCACATTGGCCCATATTGCCCTTGGCATGAATACCTGTCCGCACCTCATGTCGTTGGTGCATTTGGTGTATACTACAACTGAACGCTGCCCATCCCTTCTTATGACCTTTACCTTCTCAGGGAATCCCAATGCTGCGTAATCAACCTCATTAAGCCAGCAGACAGCACATTCTTTTGTATATGCGTCGGAGTACTTATCACCGCCCTTGGCAAGCCTGCCCTCGTCTATAGTACTTCCAGTATTAAGTAACGCTTCAATACATACCATTTTACAGACCCCCGTTAAACTCGCTTGATACATACATTACGCCTTTTACTTTCTGGGGTATTGCGTAGTCACCTGCGAACTTCTTGTACTCGCCCGGACATTCGACATCACCGAACTTGAGGTCATTTTCTGTGACTTCGTACTGGAATCCTGGAGTGAACCTGGAAATATGACCGCCCACAACAATGATACCATTGGTCATCTCAGCACCCACGGTCCTGAAGGCATCTCCCTTCACAACGATAAGACCGCCATTGGCACGAATACCACAGAAATTATCAACGTTACCATTGATGATGATCTCACCGCCGCTTATACCGCCACCTACCTGGTTCATTGCATTTCCATCAATAACGATACGGCCACCGGTCATGCCATGCCAGCTGCCACGGTATGCACATCCTACATGATCTTTGGTATCACCTTTGATATGAAGCAGGCCGCCTTTCATCTCCATGCCTGCCCAGGAATCAGCATCTCCTTCTACAACGATCTCGCCGCCGGCCATCTCGGAGCCAACATGCATCCCTGCATTGCCCTTTATGATTATCTTGCCAGCGGTCATCTGTTGTCCTATTCGCTTTATCCTTGGAACATCACCATCTACAATAATGGTAGTTTCCTGTGCAGAGGATCCAGCATTACCCTGCACATCAAAGAAATCGGAAAGAGGCAGCTCCTTAGGACCCTGCCATACGATCATCTCACCAATTTCTTTTGCATTCTTGCCGGCGAAATTGTCAGGAGTTATGACCTCTGCTTCCACCATTATGTCAATATCATTTTTTGGTCTAAGTGTAACTTCTGCCATTGACTCACCTCAACGGATTCACGGTCATTGGAGTTGGGTTTGCAAGGTATCTCTCAGGCGTCGGGTAGTTAGAGAAGCCTAAGGTGTAGTACCTGAACCACTCCTTTACATCTTCAAGCATATGTTTTTCATCAGCATCCGGGACCTTTATGTCAGAATAATAGGTCCTCTTTTCTGGAATTGCAACAATCTCACCCTGACGGGCAACGACCTCTCCATCCTTTATAGTGTACTCTGAGTTCTGCAGGTTTCTAATAAGGCTTTCATAGTCGTTCACATCAAGCTTCTTCGGATCAATGTTATAAATAGACACATCACCATCGGCTCCCACACCCAGAGTTCCTTTCCTGTATGCCATACCAATTGTTCTTGCAGGGTTGGCACGTGTCAGGATTGCAAGATCGTACAAAGACATTTCTCTCTCCTCTGCTCCCAGACCACTCCTGTCCTGAGCCCATTTGTGGCATTCGGCCATAGTATCCTGTCTGGCCTTGTTGGACATCAGCCATGCCATAATAAGTGGGTACTTTGTAAATGGACCACCATTGGGACTGTCGGTTGTCATGATCGACTTCCAGGGATCATTTACGTATAAAAGGACTTCCAGACCCATTGCCCATTGCACACTGTGCACAGGATTGCTTTTAAGGTACGTGAATGGCAATACACCTGAGCCGCACTCACATTCCACGTCTGTGTTAGACCACTTGTTACCTGTAAGCACATAGAGATCGTGAATTGCTGGCCCATCGCCTGTCATGACCGTTGCATCACCGAATGGCACGCAGCCGCTATCCATCACTACATGGTCCTTGCCGTTGACATAATCGGTTATGCCCTTTACACCGGATTCAAAATCTCTCCATGAAGTTCCGCCGAACGCGTTGAACTGGCAGTGTGTCAGATAAACAGACTCGTGCCTCTTTGCATTCATCTTTGTCTCCGCCCATTCCACATCCACGTTGGGCTTACCCTTTACGTTACTTGGGATCTTGAGAGATTCCCTTGTGGTCTCCCAGCAGCCCGGGTGTCCAAGGTTGTTTGCATGCAGATGCAGTGGCATAGGGAAACCAAGGTGTTCATTGATCTCTGTCAGGTTCTTGATGATCTCTGTGGGTGTAACCTCAAAGTGTATGTTCGCCTGGTCAAGAGAGCTAACGTTCTCTCCCCATCCCCAGTTCTCCACACCTGCAGGGTTCACACATTTTATACCATATGTCTTGTGGGTCCTCATCATCCATGCAACATAGGCTGCCGCCTTGTCAAAATCACCCTCGTTCATGTACCTCATAAGGAACCAGTTGTTCCCCAGTACAAGGTAGCCTCCCATATCCACCATGGGTGTTGCACGCATTTCCTCATGAGTGTGACGGGCTTCAAGGGGCGGTACTGCTGCTTCAAATACAGTGGTATATCCCATCTTGGAATATTCATATCCACCCAGGTACACAGTAGGAACAGTGTAACCTGAACCGGAATGGGTAAGAGGGGTTTTCTTCATATAACATTTGTAGTGGTCCTCCGGCCTCATGAGCCTTCCTGCATTAACCTTCGCACCAGCCACATGTGAGTGAGAATCCACACCACCAGCCATGACGGTCATGCCGCTGGCATCTATGACCTTTGCATTATCCATCTCAGATGCAGAAAGCTCTCTTACGACCTTTCCGTCTCTGATGAAAACATCCATCCTTTCCCCTTTGACCTCATTGAGGGGATCGAACACATAACCATTCTTTATTGCAATCGTTCCAGCCATATCTAACACTCCCTTCTCTCTAACCAGATGGCATTCACAGGACAGATCATCACACAAGCACCATCTGAACCACAGACGTCCTGATTAACGACCTTGACAGTACCATTCCTCACTTCAAGGATCTTCTTGTTCTCTACTTCATTGAGATAACCTGCTGCAAGGTTTTTATTGTCCTGAGCATTTACAGGGCAAACTATAACACAGTTACCGCATCCTAGGCAGATTTCTTCATCAGTCATCAGCACAGAAGTGAGAGTAGGTCTGGGTGCCTTGACATTAAGCAATTTTTTCTCGATGATGGCTTTCTTTTCCACTTCGGGGATTATCTGGGTCTTGGTAACGGTAATAGCATCAACGGGGCAGGCCATTTCACAGGCTCCGCAGTAGATACATACATCTGCACGCTGAGACACCTTATCCACTCTTTCCCCTGCTTCCCACTCCTGGTTGAAAAGAGCATTGCATGGGCATGTATCAACACATGAGCGGCAGGCTGTGCAGGTTGCTTCATCCCGTACCCATGTTCCAGCAAAAGGCTTCTGTACAGTGATAGCATCTGCGGGGCATACAGAAGCACACCATCCGCAATGCACACAACATGAGTTGTCGATATTCGTCTCACCATCGACCTTCGCGCTACCATCGGATGCCAGCCACTGCCTGACCTCTATGCACCCCTGTGGACATATCTGCTCACATAATCCACAGTGTACACAGTCCTCATTAACAGTCGTTGGTTCAAGCACAAAACTGACATATGTGTTGTCATTGATGGATTTGCCACCCTGACGCATTTCCAATGCACCTGCGGGACAGGTCTTGGCACATATACCACACATAATACATCCTGAAGGATCGTTCTCCAGATAGTCCTTGTCAATAAGGCCTCTGGCAATCGCCCCCACAGAACCGATGGTAATGATTCCTTTCGGACATGCCATGACGCAAGTTCCACATCCTATGCACTTCTGGGGAAGATACATAAGTTGCTTGTCGTCTTTTGTTCCAAACATTACTTCATTCATCTGATCTACTCCGTAATCCTGCCTATAGTATGCATTGTAAACCGAGTGTCCAATGCAATAAGAATCCTTCCTCAGAAGGCATCTGTTACAAACTTTCCTGTTCTGAAGCTGACAAGCCATTATCGTGATCTAAGGCTGTTCTGGCAACATGCCTGAAATATATCTGGCTGAATATCAGTACAGATTGCTTCCTGTCTGCGGAGGCATATTCTGCCTGTTGATGCCAACGGTAGTGTAATAGATAAGATAACTCCAGTTCTTTACATATATTATACTACCTGAGGTCGATATTATAGTGACATGTATCTGTTATAAAATTATCGTTCTACATTTGCAAGCGGTAACAAGCAATTCGTTCAAAGGTTACAAGGTTTGTCCATTGTTTTGACCATGTTTAAATATAATCATGTACACTAACCCCCAGAGAATATAATCACAGGAAAAGGACTGTGCTAAAAACAGAGTAGCAATGGAGTATTATGACTTATATAGGACATGCATATGCCCTTGGAGCTGGCACAATAGTAAACGCTATAGCCACCTGGAAAGGTGCAGCTTTTGCCGTGGACCTTAAGACTTTTGCCGATGTGCAGCTAAACAAAGGCAAAGGAAAGATATCAGGTACAATACAAGGTCAGCCAGATGCAGATACAGGACTTATAGAAAGAACTGTAGAACTGGTCCTCCAATATTTTGATGTTCAGATGCAGGGTTCAGTAGAAACAAGGAGCGATATCCCTCTTGCCAGCGGATTAAAGAGCAGCAGTGCAGCTGCTAATGCCACTGCTCTTGCCACACTGGATGCCCTGGGTGAAGAAATGAAGCCTCTTGAAATTGTGAAACTGGGAGTTGAGGCTGCATTGGATGTTGGAGTAAGTATAACGGGTGCATTCGATGATGCATGTGCTTCATTCTTTGGCGGAATAGTGGTTACGGATAACAAACTCAAAGAACTGGAACACAGGGAAGAAAAGGAAATGGATGTGATCATCTTCGTACCTGACAGAAAAGCCTTCAGTTCAAACACAAATGTATCTCGTTCCAGAGCGATAGCTTCCTGGGTAGATATGGCTTACAGCCTGGCCCTGGAAGGAAAATATGAAGAAGCAATGACCTTAAACGGGTTTCTCTATTGCAGTGCTCTGGGTTTTGATACAGAACCTATGATGCAGGCTCTGGAAGCAGGAATAAAAGGAGTTACACTTTCAGGCACCGGCCCGTCTTATGTCGCACTTGCGGATCCGGTATCCGGTCCGATTTTAAAGGAAAGCTGGTCCAGGCTGGGAATAAGCGGAAGCCTGATAAGCACCAAGATATACAATAAAAGTGCAGAAAGACTCGCTACAGGGGAATTAAAATGAGTTCACTGGAAGAAGTGCGTACTGAGATCCAACGTCTCGACAGAAGCATCGTAGATCTGATCAAGAAGCGGACAGAACTTGCGGAAAAAGTACTTGAATCAAAGAGAAAATCTGGCCTCCCCATCAACGACGAGGCCCAGAACAAAGTTGTCCTTGAGAGGGCAGTAGACAACGCTATAGAATTTAATCTTGATACAAATCCTGTGAGATCAATATTTAAGATACTTATTGAAATGAGCATAGAGCACCAGCAGGAGCTAAGCGGAAAGGGAAAATTCCCCTGAGGGAGTATATAAAAATGACAGACATAGCAGTCATAATGGGATCCGAATCGGACAGGGCAATAGCCAATCGTGTAACAGGAGTATTGGACGAAAGCAAGTATGCTTACGATATACAAGTGATATCAGCACACCGTAACCCTGATACCCTTGATGAATACATAGCAGAGAGCAATGCAAAGGTATTTATTGCAATTGCAGGTCTCTCTGCCGCATTGCCTGGAGTCATTGCATCAAAAACAAAAAAGCCGGTGATAGGAGTGCCAGTGAGCGCAAAGATGATGGGACTGGATGCACTATTATCCATTGCACAGATGCCACCGGGAGTGCCTGTAGCAAGTGTGGGCATTGACAATGGTGCGAATGCAGCACATCTTGCCATAAGGATACTTGACCTGTTCTGAAGCAGGCAAGATCATTCATTTTTTGCGTAGCATACATCAGCCTTGCTTGCTGAACCTGAAGATACATTGACCATCGCCGTTACCAATGGTTGAAAGCACGTCTATTTCCATATCAGAATCTATTCTTTCAGCTAATCTTGCAAAAGCACCTCTTGTAAGATTACATAGAATGGGATTCATCTGTGCTTCCTGAGCACCCCATGGACACACTGTTCCCTTTAAGTAAAAGGAGTTTTTCTCTTCTGTATGGGAGTTGTATTCGAAGCTACCTCCGAGCTGGTTCATCAACATGCAACAAGAATTCCCAAGAGGATTATCTTTATGGGATATATCTTCATGTACCATCAGATCTTCGAGCATCGACTCTACAACCATATTTGTCATCTGATGAACGATCATGTTCTTCTGTTCCAGTGGTATGCTTTTGAAAAGTGTGGGTATTATCCGCGTAAGCACAGAACGTGCCCTGTTCTGCATCTCAAACTTGTCCTTTTCCTGCTGTAAACTGCTATGCAATTGTTTAATTCTAAGCAAAGATCTGATCCTTGCAGCCAGTTCCACTTTATCCACTGGCTTGATCAAAAAATCATCCGCTCCGGCCTCTACACCCCTTATGCGATCTTCCCGGTTAGAGAGTGCTGTAACCATAACTACAGGCAAAAACCTTGTACCTTCGGAAGATTTAATGATCTTGCATACATCATAACCATCCATATCCGGCATCATTACATCAAGGAGTAGAATATCCGGTTTTTCTTCGTTGACCTTTGCAATTACCTCTTTGCCATTATGTACTGCAACAGTCGCGTATTCGGAACCCAAATATGCCTGTAAAAGTTCCACGTTCATAGGTTCATCATCTGCTATCAGCACTTTATATCTTGATTCATCAGGCATACAATTCACCCCGTTTTGACACATAATGTTGCCACTTATTTAAATTCTATTGAAATTCTATTGATATTTACTTTGAATGAAACTGACGAAGTTCTTGTAATGACAATGCTGCATTATACAGAAGAAAATGCTGCATCTGAGCTGATACTGTACTTTAACTTATTTCTACGAGTTTGCCTTTGGAACCTTTGATCTGAATCCCAGATGCAGTGATATCGAATAAGATAAAATCCAGTGATATAGATGTACTGCGCATCTTCGGGATACTAAGGAAACGCTCCATTTTTCCTGTATATGGGTTTTCCTTCACGAACAGTTTAATGGACCCATGGGTAGAATAATCGGCTATCTGATGAGTCAACTGATATGCAGCATCATCCATTACATATACTGCAGTGATCTGTTTAGCAGATAGTACGCGATTGAGAGTATCGAACTTATCCCTGAACTGCTTGATATCCAGACCAAAAGCAAGGACTCCCAGATTATCCACTACCACTACATTAGTGTCATCCGGAATTAATTTAACCACATCTACAAGGTCCATTTCACCAATGTTGAAACCTACCTTGTCATGTCTGAAGGACCTGTCAAGTTCACACTTTTCAATGAGATCGATCTCTGTGCTATTAAAACCATCCACAATATGAGCTGCTCTGGATACTGCTCCTGCCCTTATTTCCAGGACCTGCTTGATACTGAGCAGACCTTTTCCCATAAAAGGTTCCAGTTTTAATCCAAGCATCCCTGCTTGTTCCAGCAGGTCCTCGGGAGATTCTTCAGTTGCGATAAGCACACACTTTTTACCATCCGAACAGGATTGGTACAACAGATGAAGACCAAATATAGTCTTACCGGTACCCGGAACACCCGTCAAGAGTATTCCTTTTCCTTGTGGGTAGCCTCCACCTATTTTTTTATCAAGATTTTCTATACCTGTGGGGATGCGGTCCATTCTATCATTGGCCTCCATAGTCGATAGTGCATATGAGTATTATATTATAAATAAAAATATATAAAATTATGTGTTTCTTAAACAATAGTGCAAAAAAACATTAGAGAAGTACACGAATTAAAATTATGGGTAAATAATATAAGCGGATATCTTCAATAGTATCCTCAACAAATCGATACACTTATTTTGAACCTGCATATTGGCCCTACATTAACACAATAGTGAAAAATTGTTGAACTTGCTTTAAAGGGGGAAGAAAATGGAACACGATATAAGCATAAGAATAGGAGGAGAAGCTGGACAGGGCATTCAAACAATAGGCCTTGTACTGGCAAAGACATTCCAGAAAAGTGGACTGCACGTTTTTTCAACTCAGTATTACTTATCAAGGGTAAGAGGTGGAAACAATTATTTCCAGATAAGAGTGAGTGACAGACCGGTAAGGGCCATGTCAGACAAACTGGATATGCTGATAGCTCTGGATAAAACATCTGTTGAAAAATATGTGGAAGAGCTGAATGATGGCGTGGTAATCCTGGACGGAGAGGAAGTTAGGGTTGACAGCTACGATGAACAATTATTCGATGTACCTTTCCAGAAAATAGCAAAAGAGATAGGTGGTAGCAAGTTATATGCCAGCACTGTGGCTACAGGTGCTGCCCTGGGGTTGCTCTGCGGAGACATAGAATTTTTAAAAGATGTGATAAGGCATACTTTCGCAAAAAAAGGAGAAGATGTAATACACAATAATATCAATGCTGCAATAGCTGGTTACCAATATGCACAGAAGAACTATGCAGGAAAATGTAAATACTTGTTTGAAAATTCGAGCAAAATATCACAGAGAATGCTTATTGATGGAAATGATGCAGTTGGGCTTGGCGCACTTGCAGCAGGCGTACAGTTCCTTGCTTCCTATCCGATGACCCCCTCCACCGGCGTGATGAATTTTGTAGCTGCACATGCAGACAGGTTCAATGTGATAGTGGAACAGGCCGAAGACGAGATCAGTGCTCTTAACATGGTGTTGGGAGCATCCTTTGCAGGTGCCAGGGCTATGACCACCACATCAGGAGGTGGATTTAGCCTTATGGCCGAGGCCTTAGGACTGGCAGGAATAACAGAAACCCCTGCAGTAATATTCCTTGGACAGCGTCCCGGACCTGCTACCGGACTGCCTACAATGACTGAACAGGGTGATCTGTTGTTCGCATTGTATGCATCCCAGGGAGAGTTTCCCCGATGCATACTTGCTCCAAAGACACCTGAAGATGCATTTTTCCTGACTGTCAAGGCTTTTGATCTGGCTGATAAGTACCAGATACCTGTGTTTATTATGAGTGATCAATACCTTGCAGATGCCCAGTTCACTTGCGAGAGGTTCGACACTTCAAAGATCACCATTGATAGACACCTGGTATCAGACAGTGAGCTGGAAACTATGGACACATACAAACGTTATAGTATCACACCTGATGGCATTTCGCCCCGAGCCCTGCCCGGGCTGAGTAAACACCTTGTAGTTGCGGATAGTGACGAACACAATGAAGAAGGACATATTGACCAGACATCAGATAATCGTATACTTATGATGAAAAAGAGAATGAGGAAACTTAAAGGACTTACAATGGAAATGGAAAAACCTGTGGTATACGGGCCTCAGGAAGCAGATGTTACTCTTATAGGGTGGGGATCATCATATGGTCCTCTTGAAGAAGCAGTAGACCTTCTTAACGAGGAAGGACAAAGTCTTAACCTGGTACATTTTACACACATATTCCCCATAAATAAGGAAGAAGTAAGGAATATACTGCTGAATAGGCGCACAACCGTATGCGTGGAGAGTAATGCTACGGGACAGTTTGCAAAACTGTTGAAAACAGAAGCAGATATATCTGTCGATATGAACCTGTTAAGGTATGATGGTATGCCTTTCACTCCAGGATATATAATACGTGCCTTGAAGGAAAAGAAGGTGATCTGATGATTACAATGGAAGACTATCCTGATATTGAAACTGAATGGTGTCCCGGTTGTGGTAACTTTGGAATACTTAAAGCTATAAAGAAAGCTCTGGTTAAAATAAACAAGGCACCACATGAAGTTCTTATCGTATCTGGTATAGGACAGGCAGGTAAACTCCCACATTATCTGAAATGTAACACTTTCAATGGACTGCATGGGAGAACTCTGCCCCCTGCTACGGGAGCAAAATTGGCTAATCATGAATTAACAATCCTCACTGCAGGTGGGGACGGGGATGCTTATGGAGAAGGTGGTAATCATCTGATCCATGCCATCAGACGTAATCCTAACATAACTGCCATTGTTAATGATAACCAGATATATGGCCTTACCAAAGGACAGGCATCTCCTACAAGCGAGCTTGGTCTGAAGACCAAAGTCCAGACACATGGAGTTGTAAATACACCTCTAAACCCTCTTGCTCTTGCCATTTCCCTGGATTGCTCCTTTGTGGCAAGGGGATATGCAGGAAATATCGAGCATCTGACAGAGATCCTTGCAGAAGCTATAAACCATCGGGGTTTTGCATTGGTGGATATACTTCAACCATGCGTATCCTTTAATAAACTTAACACATTCAAATGGTATTCAGAAAGAGTATACAGGATCGATGAAGAAGGCTACGTGCCAGATGACCGGATAACTGCCTTTGAGAGATCGCTGGAATGGGGAGACCGGATTCCTACCGGAATTTTTTACAGAAAAGAAAAACCTACTCTTGAAGACGGATTTAGAGTAATAGAAGAAGGAAATCTCATCAGCAGACCAAAGGACTATGCTCTTCTTGATGAACTGATAGATGCTTTTATGTGACCTTTAAAGGTCACATCGGTTTTCTTCTGGATCATCCTTAAGGATACCTTTCAAGACCACCAGTTCTTCAAAAAAGCATTTTTCCTTTGACACAACTTCGGTATCAAGACCATAACCTTCCATCCACGATATTGCCTTTTCGATACCAGTTAGTGAGGAAACGAGCACCAACACAGTCCCCCTTGGACAAAGATAGCAAACCACGTTTTTTAGAAATATACGAAGAGAGGTCGCACCATCAGCACCTCCGTCGAAAGCATAATTAAGCCAGCCAGGAACCTTGTCTTCCTCCAGGGTTGGAAGATAAGGAGGATTAAAGATGATCATGTCAAAGCGCTTCACAGATCTGAAAGCAGAGAACATGTCTGCCCTTATCGTGGGAACTCCATTATTGCAAGCACATTTCACAGCATAAGGATTTATGTCCGTTGCAAGCAGATCCACATCCAGGTTTGCCTTAAGGACAGCGGCAATAAAACCCGTACCAGTACCAATCTCCAGTATTTTCATACCTTGCTTTGCAAGATCTAACGCAGCATCTGCAAGCAAAAAGGAATCTTCTGCCGGCTCATAGACATTACCCATAAATTCCACACAGGCATTCCTGTAGGTGATGCAGGGCATTATGCCTCCTGCTGCATTGTTAGTATCATATTAGATAGAACAGCGAGCTGTGCCGGATCCAGATTTTCTGGCCGCAGATCCATCATATCCTCCGGAAGTCCTGAAACAACCTGCCTGACATTACTTATACCTAACATGTGATTGCTTTCCAGAATAGCGTTCTTTATTTTCTTGCGCCTTTTGGTAAAAACAGCTGTGACGAATTTGAGGAAGAAGTCCTTATCCTTCACTTCAAAAGGAGCTGGTCGCGGACAAACCTTTACTACTGCAGACTCGACCTGAGGCGGTGGCGAAAAAACACCTTTCGGAACCTTCATAATAATGGAAGTATCGGCAAAGTATGAAGTATTCACTGTGAGTCTGCTATAGTCACCTGAACCGGGCTTTGCAATCATACGTTGGGCAAATTCATATTGGTACATGAGTATCCCCAGCTTAAAATCATGCTTAAAGAGTTTGAAAGTTATTTCTGAAGAAATAGAATAAGGAAGGTTAGCAACCACCTTATCGAAGGTGGGAAATTCCACCTTCAGGACATCCCCATGGATGATATGGAGCTTATCTTCCCCCCTGAACCTGTCCTCCAATACAGTCACAAGTTTAGGATCAAACTCTATTGCCACTACTTTGTCAGCCATACGCAAAAGGCGTTCTGTCAGGTTACCTATACCTGCACCGATCTCAAGGACCACCTCCCCGGAAACAATATCTGCAGACTCAACTATTCTGTCCAGCATTCCCTCATCCACAAGAAAATGCTGATCGTGCTGTCCTCCGTATATGCCATAATGGCGCAGTATATTGCGGACCAAGTATTTGCTCACCCTTATTCCTGTCTGGGACGCCGGGGTATGGTGAAAAGCCTGTATTTGATATTATCGTCTTTGAGCTCATCGATTATTCGATTTGCTATAATCTTTTCAGGAGAGTGAAGGCCACCTATCCTCCCGTGGAGTTCTTTAAGGCTGGTGAAATTGCCTTTCTTGCGTTCATCAATGATAGCCCACATGAGCTTTTTACCAATACCTGGAAGTAGTTCCAGCATGTGCAACCTATTGGTAATAGGATGTGCATCATTGAAGAAATCTACAAAACGCTGCTCATCAAGAAGCACTATCTTCTCAAGCATGTATGGAAGTTCTAACTGAGAGCCATGGCTGAGATCATTGAAACCGATCCGGTGCTTGACATGATCGATAACATCACGATCTCCTTCGCCAATATATGCCCTCGACTCAATCTCAGGAACTGTATTCTCCTTTGGTACCAATTCCATGAGGACAAAGTGCTTTTCCCCTACAGCCTGAACCAGGGGTTTTTTCTGATAGGATGGCTTGGAATCCACACTACTTCCATAGGGCAGATAATCTATGATCCATGCATAATCCTCTCTGTCAGGCGATTTTCCCCTTGTCATCATAATAAACACTTCCGTAAGACTAACCGCTAATGATTGTGTATGACAATCAAAATAAAAATGGAGTTTTCAAATATAAATCTATTCAACTGCCTCGCTTACAAGGTCCAATATCGAGTCAAGCTCGGATTCTGAAAGAGTGTACCTTTCCTTTGCGTACAGAGTCCGAAGCTCATCCCTTGTAAGGGGAGCTATATCAGCTATCCGTACAGCTATTTCTGGTTTCATCTTTTCCAATTCCATGAGCTTGGTAACAAGTTCCCGTGACCTCTGGGCGCTCATCCTAGAGAACATCTCTGCATGGTTGATAGCCTTACGTAGCTCATACCTGAGCTCTTCCCCTCTGTTGAGGCGATCTTCCATGATCTCATTGAGCATCTCCCTGACCTCTGAAACGGTCAGAAGTTCTTCACTTAGAATGTTCTTTACTATCATCTAAATACACTCTTGA